>JAEZID010000021.1 GCA_023416195.1 Pseudomonadota bacterium
GTAGCGCAGCCCGCTGCGACTATGACGGGCACGACTCTCTGGGTTCCACATCCTTGGCCTCCTTGGCGGAGGCTCCTTGAATCACAACCGATTCATCCGACTCAACAAGTTCCTGGACGGGCTCTTAGAACCGGCAACGGCGGGCGATGGCGTAAAGGAAATCCTCGTCCCGCATGAGCTGCCCGATGTTGTCCGCCAGGACCTTCGACAGCTGGTCGGCGGCGACGTGGTGCGCGATGTCGGCCTGCGGAGCGGTCGGGGCGACGGCGGCTCTGGCCTTGTAGGCGGCGATGTCCGCGTCGGTGGGGAGGTCGGCGAAGCGCACGGTCTTGGTGGTGTCGTGGATGGGGCGGTTGTTGGCGTCCGCGAGGACGTAACGGATGACGCTCTCATAGGCGGTGCCGTGTTCGATGGGGCTGACCTGGAGCGTTTTCACCGTGCCTTGGAGCAGGCAGCGCCGGCCGGTCGCGGGATAGCCCTTCGACGCCGTGACGCCGGCTTTCAGCAGCTCCTGCCGGACCGCGTCGGCGACGAAATGGTCCACCGGCCGCTGAATCGAGGCGTTGCGGACGGCCGGCGCGGTGTTCAGGATCTGGTGCGGCGCGACTCCCTTCGGGGCGTGATAGTCGAACGGCAGCACCGCCACGCGGCCGGAGGCGCGCGCCGTGGTCGCGGCGTCGTAGGGCACGATAAAGGTCTGGGTGCAGGCGGTCACCGCTGCGGCGCAGAGGATGGGAAGCAGAACGCGGCGCATGATGAACCCTTCGCAGGCAGACGATTGGACGGAGCGTAGCCAAGCTGCGCGTCATCTCCAAGTGACCATGGCGCCGGACGTCCCCCGCTTCATCGCCATCGACTGGTCGGGCGCGCGCGGCCGGCGCTACGCGGGCATCGCGGTGGCCGAATGCGCGGCGGGGGACGAGCCGCCCCGGATCGTGGAGCCGCCCGGCGGCTGGTGGTCGCGGACGGCGGTGTTCGACTGGCTGCTGGAGTCGCTGGACCGGGGGCCGGCGCTGGTCGGGATCGACTGCGCCTTCTCGTTGCCCTTCGCGGTGGCCGGGCGGTATTTCGCCGATCCGGAGGCGGCCACCGTGTTCGACCTCTGGGACCGGGTGGAGGCGGTGGCGGGCGGCGAGCCGGATTTCGCCGGAGGCGCCTTCGCCGAGCATCCCGACTATGGGACGGATTTCTGGCGGTCGGGGCTTCAGCCGGACTGGTACAGGGATCCGCACAGGCTGACGGAGCGGGTGTGCCGGACGGACGGCTACGGCAGCCCGCAGAGCCCGTACAAGCTGATCGGATCCAAGCAGGTGGGAAAGGGCGCGCTGGCCGGCATGCGCCTGCTGCGGGCGCTGAGGCGCGCGGTGCCGGAGCGCGTGGCGGTGTGGCCGTTCGAGGCGGCGGGGCCGGGGAAGACGGTGTTCTGCGAGATCTACCCGCGCCTGTTCCTGAAGCGGGCCGGGTTCGGGCTGCGGAAGATCCGCGATGCGGCGGACGTGGACGCGGCGCTGGGCTTTTTGGGCTCGCGGCCGGCGGGGCTGGGGCGAGCGGTGACCGACCACGACGCGGACGCGCTGGTGTCGGCGGCCGGAATGCGCTGGCTGGCGGGGCGGCGGGAGGTGTGGGCGCCGCCCGCCATGGACGAGCAAGCGCGGCGGCAGGAAGGGTGGATCTTCGGCGTGGGTGACCAAACCCCTCTCCCTGCCCCGCAGGGAGAGGGTGAGGGGATTAAAGCGCCGCCAGAACCGACGCCGTGTTCATGATGGTCGCGTATTCGCCGGAGAGGTTGGCGAGGGACAGGTCGTGCACCTCGTCGGCCGCGCGCAGGCGGCCGGAGAAGTCCTTTTTCGGGAAGGTGAAGGTCGCGTCGCCGACCACGCGGGTGTCGAAGCCCAGGTTGCCGGCCATGCGGGCGGTGGCCTCGACGCTGTTGTTGGTGATGACGCCGGCGATCACCAGGACCCAGATGCCGCGTTCGCGCAAATACACGTCCAGGTCGGTGCCGATGAAGGCGCTGTTGGTGGCCTTGGGCACGACGCGCTCGCCGGGTTCGGGCTGGGCCTCCGGCTTGAAGGCGTGGCCGGCGCCGTAGGGGTGGTAGGTGGAGTCCGGCTCGGTCGAATCGTGGCGGACGTGGATCACCGGGCGGCCGGTGCGGCGCCAGCCGGCCAGGAGGGCGGCGACGTTGGCCTCGGCCTGCGGGTTGTTGCGGGGGCCGAGGGCCGACCAGCGCGGGTCGTCGATGGCCCGTTGCAGGTCGATCAGGAGGAGGGCGGCGTTCGCGGGGAGGGTGCTGGTCTGCATGTCCGGCATCTTGCCAAAGGTCGGGCGTGCCCGACGCGTGACAAGCCGCCGCATTTCTGGCTCTAATCCGGGCGCGAACCTGTTCCCTCCGGAGGCCTTGTGATCGCATCTCCTGCCTCGCTCGCCGCGGTCGCCATCGGCGGCGCCGTGGGGTCGGTGGCGCGCTATCTGGTGATGACGGCGGTCGGCCACTGGCTCGGCACGCAGTTTCCCTATGGGACGCTGATCGTCAACGCGGTCGGCTGTTTCACCATGGGCGCGCTGGCGGAGCTGGCCGCGCTGGTGTGGTCGCCCTCGCCGGAGCTGCGCGCGCTGGTGATGGTGGGCGTGCTGGGCGGGTTCACGACCTTTTCCTCGTTCACGCTCGACGTGGGCGTCCTGGTGTCGCGGGACGACCTGTGGGCGGCGGCGGGGTATGTGCTGGCCTCGATGGTGTTGACCATCGTCGGCTTTTTTGCCGGCCTCGCGGCCGTGCGTTCTCTTGTTTCGGTGTCCGTCTGATGAGTGAGTCCAAGCCCGCCGCCGTCGAAACCCGCACCGTCGCGCCCGACGAGGCCGACGTCCGTCTCGACCGCTGGTTCAAGCGCCATTTCCCCGACGTCGGGCACAGCTATCTGCAAAAGCTGCTGCGCACCGGCCAGATCCGCGTGGACGGCAAGCGGGCGGAGACCTCGACGCGCCTCGCCGCGGGGCAGGCCATCCGCATTCCGCCGCTGGCCGACTGGGCCAAGCCCGACCCGGCCGCCAGGGCGCACGCGGCGCCGAAGAAGCCGGCCATGTCGGACAAGGACATCGCGGCGTTGCAGGCGCTGGTCCTCTACAAGGATGCCGACGTGATCGCCATCGACAAGCCGGCGGGGCTGGCGGTGCAGGGCGGCACGGGCACCAGCAAGCATCTCGACGCCATGCTGGACGCGCTGAAGTTCGACGCGACGGAGCGGCCGAAGCTGGTGCACCGGCTGGACAAGGACACCTCGGGCGTGCTGCTGCTGGCGCGGAACACCTTCGCGGCGTCGAAGCTGACCGAGCTGTTCCGGGGCCGCGACGTGCGCAAGATCTACTGGGGCGCCACGGTCGGCGTGCCGAAGCCCTACCAGGGCAAGATCGACATTCCGCTGGCCAAGGAAGGCGGTCCGCGCGGCGAGCGGGTGGCCGGCGACGATGATGACGGCAAGCGCGCGCTGACCTATTTCAGCGTGCTGGAGAATGCGGGGAAGGAAGCGGCCTTCGTGGCGATGTGGCCGCGCACCGGCCGCACGCACCAGCTGCGCGTGCACATGAACGCCATCGGCACGCCGATCCTGGGCGACGGCAAGTACGGCGCGCAGGGGGCCTTCCTGCCCGGCGCGGAGGTTCCGAAGAAGCTGCACCTGCACGCCCGCCGCCTGATTCTGCCGCACCCGCGCGGCGGCGGGCGGACCATCGACGTGACGGCGCCGCTGCCCGATCACATGGTCAAGACCTGGAAGTATCTGGGCTTCAGCCCGAACCTGAAGGGCGACCCGTTCGAGGACGTGGACTGAGCGGCCGCCATCCGTAGGTCGGGTTGAGCGTCAGCGAAACCCGACACGCGGCGCGGACCTGTTGGGTTTCGCATGCGCTCAACCCAACCTACGACGCTACGAAGTTATGGGTTCAGGGAAACCACCAACCGTCCGGCCACGTAGCGCATGCGGGCGGGAAGGATGTCGCCTGGGGCCGTGTCCACCGTCCGGTCGAAGAACTGGACGGCTTGCAGCCAGTGGCGGCACTCGCCCTCCGGGCCGGTGGAGACGGTGATCTCCGCGTCCAGATGCAGGTCGTACCAGAAGGCGACGGCGTGCACGGTGCCGGGGGCGGTGATGGCGAAGGTGCAGTCGCCGACCGGGCCGGGCAGCGGCGGGTTGGCGAGGTCGAAGCGCGCGACCATGGCCGGTTCGGCCAGCCGGCGGTGCGGCAGGTCGTTCAGCGACAGGGCGCTGTAGGCGGGGTTGCGGTAGGCCTCCAGCCGCGACAGGTCGAAGCCGCAGACGCTGCGGATGGGGTGGGTCGCGGCAAGGGCCGGCGCCTCGATGGGAACGGCCCAGAGCGTCGCGGCGGCGGGAATGACCGTGGCGCCGGGCTTCAGAAGTTCGGCCACGGCGAGGCGGACGCTGGGCGCGTGCCCCTCGCCGAGCAGGCCGGAATCGAGGATTTCCGAGACGAGGATATCGGCGCGGTCGGGCAGGTCGGCGCCGACGCGCAGCTCGTTGGAGCGCTTGTGGTGGACGGTGACGCGGTCGGCGTAGCCGTTATCCGCCACGACTCCGCGCGCCACGGCGGCGAGCGGGGCGGACAGCTCGCAGGTGTGGACCTCGCCGGCTCCGGCGCGGGCGGCGATCAGGGCGAGCAGGCCGGCGCCGGTGCCAATCTCCAGCACGCGGCAGCCGGGGGTGACCGCCTTTTCGATGGCGCGGCGGTAGGCCTCGTTGCGGGCGGAATCGGCCAGCATGGTGAAGTGCCAGGAGGGAATCTCCCGGCTTTGCAGGAAACGCAGGTCGAGGTAGGCCTCCTCGAAGTCCGGGCGGACGGCCAGCGCGCGGCGGTAGCGGACGGCGGCGGGGCCGAGGCGCTGCGCCTCCTTGTCCAGCGTGGCGAGCGCGTACCAGGCGTCCGCATCGGCGGGGTCGAGGGCGAGAGCCGTGCGGAAGCCGGCGGCGGCCTCGGCCATGCGGCCCTGTTCCTGGCGCAGGGCGGCGCGGTTGTGATGCGCGGCGGCGAGGTCGGGGGCGTCCGCGATCAAGGCCGAGAGGATGCGGTCGGCGGCGGTGGCGTCGCCGAAACGGGCGTGCAGCGCGGCGGCGGCGAGGCGGGAGGACCGCAGGG
>JAEZID010000045.1 GCA_023416195.1 Pseudomonadota bacterium
GACGCGACATTGCGGCATCATGCAGGCTGTCTCTTGGCATCGGCGAGCCAAGACCAGCCGGGCACGGAGACCGCGACGGAGGATCGGAAAGCATGAATCAGGCGCAGATCGGTCTGTTGATCGTCACCCCGATGATTGTCGGCATGGCCGTGTTCCTGCACCGCCAGGGGGTCATGACGAAGGCCGGCGCCGCCGTGGCGTCGCTGGCGGCCGTCGCCGCCGCGGCCGTGATGTTCTTCACCCAGTGAACGACCAGGAACGAGCGACCAGGACGCCCCGGCCGCCGGCCGTGCGGTCTCATGCCCCCCGCGCCGTCCAAACCGCCGGCTTCCCATCGCCAGGGGGGCGGCGGTTTTTCATTCCGCCGTGACCCTGCGGTACAGGTGCCATGTGGCGTGCCCGAGCACCGGCAGAACGATGACGAGACCGACGAACAGCGGGATCGACCCGATCACCAGACCGGCCGCAACGATCAGGCCCCACGCGGCCATGGGGACCGGGTTCGCCATCACGGCGCGGACCGATGTTCCCACGGCCGACGCGACCCCCACGTTACGATCAAGCAACAGCGGAAACGACACCACACTGACCACCAGCGCCAGCACGGCGAAGAGGAAGCCGACGCCGACGCCCGCGACGATCAACGTCCAGCCCGCCCGCGTCGTGAACAGGTCGCGCGCGAAGGCGCCGACCGAAGTGGGAGGCGCCGGGCCGAGGGTGACCATGTAGATCACCTGGGCGGCGACCAGCCAGAGCAGGAAAATCGCCATCAAAATCAGCCCCAGCACCAGAATCGCCCCGATCGACGGGGAGGCGAGCACGCCAAACGCGTCGCCCCACCGGACAGCAGCTCCCTGCTCGCGCCGCCGGCTCATCTCATAGAGGCCGACCGCCGCGAAGGGGCCGACCAGCGCGAAGCCGGACGCCAGCGGGAACAGCAGGTGCAGCATGTCGCGACCGAACGCCGCCCGCGCCAGGACGAGGCCGGCGATGGGGTAGATGAGGCAGATGAAGATGACGTCGGTCCGGCACGCCCCGAAGTCCTGAAGGCCCTTCGCCAGAACGTCGCGGAGGTCGGCCGCCGTGATCCGGCGGATCGCCGGCGGCCGGACCTTCACCTCGTCGTCCGCTCCGTAGACGGCATGGCTCCCCGACGCCACGGCCTGGGACCATTGCCGGTATTGGTCCATTCCATACTCGATGGGATTTCGAATCGTCATGTGCGCTCCTCCCGAACGCTTCGTTCGAGGGGCGGCGCAGTCCAGCCGTGGTGAGGACTCCCGATCCGGCCGTCAGTCACGACAGAACCGCGACCCGCCATTCCGAACAGAATATGGCCGCCGTCAAACCGATGCCCAGATGGCAAAAAAGGAAAGCGCAGTCCATCGGACCGGAAATCACGAACCGAAAAACAGGGTGTCAGTCGCCATCGCCGAGTCGTGGCGACAACGAACGCGCTGGAAGGGCGTTCTCGGCGATGCGCCAGGTTTCCACGCCAATCGGGCGCAAGCCCCCGAGGCTGCCCCTTCTCCACGGCCAGGGAAAGCATCCCGCCGAGCATCTGACCGCGAAACCATATCCGCGAGATCATCAATCCAGAGAAAACAACCACCACTTCATAAAAAGCATACATTCGTCAACGTCTTCGTCCATCGCATTTTGCATACAGAAGTAATAGTAAACAATTCATGGCTTTTTCTCTTGATTGCCGCGATCGATTTCATATCGTTGTTGGCGTCTTCGAAGGTCGCATGTCCTTCGCGCATTAGAAAGAACACAAAGAAGGCGGGCGCTGGGCGCTCGCAAAAGGGGGCGCCGGATGCGAAAACGTGCTGCATTGCCCATTGATTGGTTGCTGGAACAGGAAGAGCCCGAGGGAACGACACGGGCCTTCTCCGCCTTGCGGCGAGGTGTGCGGAAAGACGCCACGCCACCGGGTTTCTCCGCGCACGACTACGTGGTTTTTCTTCTGACCATTGGTGCGGAGCTGGAGCATTCGCTGATGGTCCAGTACCTGTACGCCGCCTACTCCCTGGGCGGGCCGCAGGTGCCGGAGGAGCATCGCGAGACGGTGCGCGGCTGGCAGGATGCCATCCTCAGCATCGCCAAGGAGGAAATGGGGCATCTTCTCACGGTGCAGAACATGCTGCGCCTTCTGGGCGGCCCGCTGAACCTGAGCCGCGAGGATTTCCCGTGGGACACCAAGCTCAGCCCGTTCCCCTTCGCCCTTCGTCCGCTGGACCAATCCGTCCTCGCCCAGTATGTGGTGGCGGAAAGCCCGAAGGATTGGGGCGACGCCGCGACACCCGAGGAAAAGGCGTTGATCATTGCCCAGGCGGCCGCCGCCTCCGGTCAGGCGGTCAACCGGGTCGGCGCGCTGTATTCCTACGCCATCAAGCTGCTCTCCGATGAAACGCTGCTGCCCGACGCGGCTTTTCAAGGCGACACGCTGCCCTTCCAGGCCACCTGGGACGAATGGGGGCGCAATTACGGCCCGGTCAACGGCAAGACGGCGCCGAACGACGCCGACGTGCTGATCGGCACCGCCTTCTCCCGCCAGAGCGCGATCCAGGCGCTGACCCAGCTGGCCGCCCAGGGCGAGGCGCCGGACATCGCCCCAAGCCTGGAGGAAGCGTCGCATTTCCACCGCTTCCTCGCCATCTGGCGCGCGTTCCCGACGGTGAAGAACGCGGTCCGGCCGCTGGCGGTCAACCCGCAGATCGCGCCGCCGGAACTGCCCGAGGAGGCGCGGCTTGAGACGGCGGATGCATCGGCGAGCACGACGACCTGGATCTCCGACCGGCGGTCGGCGGCCTGGGCCGAGCTGTTCAACCTGCGTTACCGCATGCTGCTGACCTACCTGTCCCACAGCTTTCGCATCGCCGGGGACGGCGGAACGCAGTCGGAAGCGTCGGTGCGCGGCTTCGTCGTGCAGCGCACTTTCGCCGAGATGTACAACCTGAAGACCATCGCCCATCTGCTGGTGCAGATGCCGGCCAACGCGTCCGGCGGCATCACCCGCGCCGGCCCGCCCTTCGCCATGCCCTACACGCTGAATCTTCCCCAGGACGAGCCTGACGTCTGGCTGCTGCACCTCGACCTGCTGGAAGCGTCCGAAGCCCTGGCCGCCCAGCTGGCGCCCTCGGCAGACGAGCGTGAATCCGCCTATCTCGGCAGCCTCGCCGCCATCGACCGCAAGAGCATGCAGGCCATCGACGCCATCCTCCGCCGGGGCGGCTCCGAACAGCCGGGCTCTCTGACCGGGCGCCTCGGCGCTCACCATCCGCACGGGAGCCGGGCATGACCATCACCGAGCTTCGCATTCTGCCTCCGCTGGCCGTCGGGCGCCTGGGCGCGTCGGCAACGCCGCTGGAGAATTACGACCTCGACCTGGACGGCGGCGCGCCGCTGGGCCTGCGCCGGATGAAGCCGGCCGAGACCCTTCGCGTCGATCCCGAGACGGGCGCCATCGCCGAAGCCTACACACCGGACAGCATCGCGTTCCGCGACGGCGCGGACATCCGTCCCGTCGCCCCGTTCCTGGAGGTCTTCGCCCGCACCGGCGAGGACACCCTGGAACCGCTGACCATCGACCTGCTGCGGCGGCACGGGCTGACGCCCGCCGACGTGCGCTGGACCGTGCACGTCGGCAATCACAAGATTTACCGGCGCACGGGCAATCCCGACGATCGCATCGACGCGCGGGTAAAGGTGTCGGGGCACGGCGCCGTGGCGCTGGAGGGGACCTGCCCGAACTTCCGCACCGGCAAGGTGCTGCCGCTCGGCCATGTCCGCTACATCCAGCCGACCGAGGCGTTTCCGGAAATCCGCCTGCGCTTCACGCCGGCCGCCGGTCATGTCTACGGCACGTCGCTCGAACGCACGGTCGCCGGCCCGAGCGGTGGGACGACGACGGTACCGGATCCGATCCTGACCGAGGACCGCGTCCTCTACGACCCGGAAAAGGGCAAATGGCGCGGCTACATCGACCAGCAGACGGCCGCGGCCATCCCGTTCGAGACGAACCCGGCGCAGATCTACGCCGGCTATTCCAACAGCGACGGCAATCAGGTCAGCTGGGGCTATCTGGATGACGAGTGCGACGGGATCGTCACCGTCGAACTGACGGTCGGCGGGAACACCCTGACCGCCTTTGGCCGCATCGGCGCCGGTCCGCCGACCTTCGCCCCCGACCGCCTCCCCATCCGCACGGTCGCCGACGAGCTGGAGCAGGCTTTCCTCGGCCCGCGCGTGGACGACCGGCCCGTTTCGGTCGAAGAAGCCGAGGAGATCGTCCGCCGGGCGGTGGAGACCGTCCAGCTGATGAACACGGCGCTGATGAACGGCAACCCGGTGGGTGACCGGCCCGCGGTCGCCAGCACCATGCCCCGCCAGGACGCCAACGACTTCGCCCGCCTGTTCGCCCCGATCATGACGGCCACTTCGGTGGACACGCACGCGGTGCTGATGCTGCACCAGAGCGTCCTGGCCGCGCTGCGGTCGGGCAACGCCGCCTGGTTCGCCCGCATCCTGCGCCAGCCCGAGGAGGTCGGGGATCTGTCCGACCACGGACGCCGCAAGATGCCGGCCATGATGCGCGGCGCCGATGGCCGTTATCTGGCGCTGACCCGCCGGCAGATCGACATCGTCGCCCGCGCCGCGGCGGCGTCGCTGTTCGACGGCCCGAAGGGCGAAGGGGGCACGGACGCGCGGCCCTTCGCCCACGGACACAAGACGGAGGGTGGGAAATGACCACGCTGAAGCCCCGCAATCTGACCGCGCAGCTGAATCACCGCGCGCGCGGCAACCCGCCGAACACGCTGCCCGTGTCGGCGATCTCCAACTGCTTTCCGGGCCTGGAGTTCGACTTCCGCGCCATCTGGCGGCGCATCCTCGTCGGCCTCGTGCTCAGCGAGAACAACAACTTCGTGGTCGCCGCCGAGGATCCGGCGCTGGAACGGCTCGTCGGGCACCGCCTGCTGAAGATCGACGGCTTCGTCACGTCGGTGGGGACCTCGGGCGTCGTCATCCCGGGAAACCCGCCGCAGGATCTCGGCACGCTGGCCAACCCCAACGGCGTGTCCTTCATGGAATGGTCGAACAGCCTGGCCCGCGTGCTGGCCAAGCAGGGCCAGACCGTGCCCTGCACCTTCACGCGCGAGACCTCCTACACCGAGGTGCTGCCCGATTCGGTGGATGCGCAGGACACCGTCCAGGCCGATCTGACCATCCGCCACGTCTTCGAACGGGTGGAGGAGAACGGCGTCGTGCTGGACGTTCCCGTCCTCGCGCGGGAGCTGGTGCAGCCGGGCGAGCTGTCCCAGGGCCTGTGCTCGCCCTGGCAGAACGATTACCGGGAATGCGCCTGCTACTACTGGGCGGCCAGCCGCCCCGACTACGTCAACGTGGTGGACACGGCGGCGGGCGTGACGGCCGGCGACAACTGGCTGGCGAAGGAGCGGACGGGGCGCTACATCCCCGACAACCGGACCGACTCCCGACTGGTTTCCTACGACGACCTGTTCCGCAACTGGCAGGGTGTGCTGCGCTTCGTGGTCGATGGGCAGGATGCCGTCGGGGTGGATGCGCTGGGCAACCCCATCCCGCCGCCCCGGCCGGACGGGAAGGCGCGCTGAATGGACGGTTGGGCCGGCAAGGCCGGGACGGGGGGCAGGGCCGACGCGGCCCGCCCCCGGCACCCCGACCTCCACCTGATCGACAGCCGCCCCGGCGGCGGTCCGGCGGGCGGAGACGATGGTCTCCATCTGTTCTTGCCGGACGGCAGCCGTCTCTACGACATCGACGCCGCGACGGCCGCCGAGTTCCAAGCGGCGCTGGCGGCGGATGACGGCGACCGCGACGCCGAGGTGCGGCGGCTCCTGGACGCTTACGGGCTGTCCGCGCCACCGCGCATCGACGACACGCCGGTCGCCGACCCGCCGGTGCGGTCGCTGTCGCTGGCCGTGGCGCAGACCTGCAACCTCGGCTGCGCCTATTGCTACGCGCGGGGCGGCGACTTCGGCGGCCCGGCGAAGGCGATGCCGCTGGAAACGGCGCTGCCCGCCGTGGACTTCCTGCTGGCCGGGACCGCGCCCGGCGACCGGGTGAATCTGGCGTTCCTGGGCGGGGAGCCGCTGGCCGCCCGCGCGGTGCTGCACGCCTGCACCCGCCACGCGGCGGAGCGGGCGGCCGCGCGCGGCGTGACCATCGGCTTTTCCGTCACCAGCAACGGCACCCTGATCTCCGAGGACGACGCCGCGCTGTTCGAAGCGTTCGGCTTTGCCGTCACCATCAGCCTGGACGGCACCCGCGCGGCGCACGACCGCCTGCGCCCCTTCAAGAACGGCTCCGGCTCCTTCGACCGCATCATGGAACGGGTGGTGCCCCTGCTGGCCCGCCAAGGACAAGCCGGCAACCGGATGCAGGTGTCGGCCCGGATCACCGTCACGCCGCGCAACCTGGACCTGCCCGGTACGCTGGACGCCTTCGTCGATGCGGGCTTTCACAGCGTCGGCTTCTCCCCCATGCTGGCCGCGCCGGATCCGGCCGAGGAGATGGGGCCGGCGGACCTGGAGGTCATGCTGGACGGCATGATCGCCTGCGCCGACCGGTTCGAGGAACAGGCGTCGGCGGGCCGCCGCTATCCCTTCTCGAACCTTGTGACCGCGCTGAAGGAGATCCACCGGGGCACGCACCGGCCCTACCCTTGTGGGGCCGGGGCCGGCTATCTGGGCGTGTCCGCCGACGGCGATCTCGGCGCCTGCCACCGCTTCGTCGGCGACGCGGCGGGGGCCATGGGCAGCCTGAGCGCCGGCATCGAGCGGGATGGGCGGAACCGCTGGCTCGCCGAACGGCACGTCCATCGCCAGCAGCCGTGCGCCGGATGCTGGGCGCGTTATCTGTGCGGCGGCGGCTGCCATCACGAGGTCATCCATCGCGGACGCCCGGCCTGCGGCTTCATCCGGGGCTGGCTGCATCATTGCCTCGCCGTCTATGGCCGGCTGGGACACCGGGTGCCCGCGCTGTTCGGCGGGGAATCGTTCGATGGCGGCTGATCGGCCCTACGATGCCGTCGTGGTCGGTGCCGGCCCGGCCGGCTGCACGGCGGCGATCCGCCTGACCGCGCTTGGGCACACGGTCGCCCTGATCGAACGGAAGGCCTTTCCGCGCCCCCACGTGGGCGTGGCGCTGACGCCGGGAATCTGGCCGCAGCTGGCGGCGCTCGGCGTCGCGGAAAGCGCGGCGGCGACCGGGGCGCTGGTCTTTCCCGGTTCCGACATCGCCTGGGAAACCTACGAGCCGGCCTTCCGCCCGACCCATGGCCCGCGGCCGGGGATGACGGTGGACCGGGGCCGGTTCGACGCCGTCCTGCTGGCCGCCGCCCGCGACCGCGGAGCGCGCGTCTTTCAGCCCGCCCGCATCGCGCGGCTGGACTGGACGGGCGACGGTTGGAGCATGGCGATCGCCGGAGAGGCGGAAGCCCCGGTGCCGGTGCGCGCCCGTTTCCTCGTGGACGCGACCGGACGCCAGGGCGGGCTGCTGCCGCGCCGCAGGATTCGGCACGCCGTGGCCACCATGGCCTGTTACGCCCGATGGCGGGGGCGGCGCCTGCCCGACCGGCCACGGGTCGTGGCCGCCGGAAACGGCTGGTTCTGGGGATCGCCGCTGCCGGACGGCGGCTTCATCGTCATGGCTTTCCTCGACCCGGCGTCGGCCCGGCCCGACCGGGCTCCGCTCGACGCCGCCTACCGCCGGCTGGTGGACGGGTCGGGCCTGCTGGCCAACGCGGAGTGGGCGGAGGTTCATGGGCCGGTGCGGGCCATCGACGCGACCCCGTACAGCGACGCTCTCGCGGCCGGGCCCGGCTATGTCAAAGTGGGCGACGCCGGGTTCGCCATCGACCCTCTGTCGTCGTCCGGCGTGCAGAAGGCGATCCAGAGCGCGCTTTCCGGCAGCGCCGTGGTCCACACCATCCTCCGCCGGCCGGAATCCGCGGACATCGCGCGCGCCTTCTTCCGCGAAAACCAGGACACCACCGCCCGGCGGCACGCGGGTTGGGTGGCGCGGGCCTACGCCGAACACCGGACCCATGCCGGCCAGCCCTTCTGGAGCCGCCGGGCGGCGCAGGCGCCGGTAGCCCCCGCCCCGACCCCGCCGCCCGTTCCGCCGTCCTGGCCGGAGACCGGCATCCTGAAGCGGTCCCGAGACCTGAGCCTGTGCCCCACCCCCTGCATCGTCGGCGAGTTCGTGGAGCTTCATCCCGCCCTGCGACATCCGGCCCTGGAGGGGCCGGTCGCCTTCCTGGGCGGACTGCCCATCGCCCCCTTCATCGACGCTTTGCCGACGGCGGTGGCGCCGCAGGAGCTTGCCGCCCTGGCACAACAGCACTTCGGAACGGACCGTGGCGGCGCCGTCGCCCGCTGGCTTCTCAGCCACGGATTGCTGGCGCCATGATCGTCCACCAATCCGCCGTCCCGCCCGACAAGCCGCCGGCGATCGCTGCAAACCGAGCGCACGGCACCATTCTCCCTCCGGCTGCGACGGTCTCTCACACCTTTTTCCGGGGTGAGTTTTTCTACGAACGGGTGTTCACTGTACACGCATCGGGAGCGCCGCTGGACAGCGGGCGGCGACGCGCTCCCCGCGGAGGCGACCCAACCGAGGTGACGCGGGCATGTGCCAAGGGGTGATTCCGTTTCCGGATATCTTCTCGACGACCGGGCCAGCGTCGGGTGGCCACAGCGGCAGCCAAGCGGGCGGCCAAGGAAGCAGGGGCGGGCCCGGCACATCGGCGGCCCTGCCGCTCCGGGTGGACCCGCAGACGGAAATCAATTGGTGCTGGGCCGCAGTGGCGGCGAGCGTGTCGCGCTACTATTCGGGCCGGGCCATGCCGCAGCAGTGCGATGTGGTCAACATGACGTTCAACAACCAGTCCTGTTGCGCCAACGGAAGAACCTTCGTCTGCGACCGGGCGTGGCATTTGGAGGACGCGCTGACCCTCCTCGGCAATCTCGACTCCCAGCCCACGACGGTGATCCCCTTCGACGAAATCCGCCGCCGCATCGACGCCGACCGCCCCGTCTGCTGCCGCGTCGCCGACCCGCTGAATCCCCGCGTCGGGCATTTCATCGTCATCATCGGCTATCAGAATGGCAGCCGCCAGTGGGTCGTCTCGGACGATCCGAAGAACGGCACCCGCCGCCATGAGTACAGCCAAATAACGTCGGCCTACCTGAACCAGATGCTCTGGACTCATACGTTTCATACCAAGCCTTAACGGACGAGGCTTCGCATCCCGCAGCGAAAGGACACGGCCATGTTGAGCGTCGACAAGGATTTTCCCAAGGAGGGAGCGGGACTCGTCAGTTCCGCCTTGGCCGATCTCATGTCGATCCCGGTCGTCGAGGAACCGTTCCCCCAGACTCTCCCCGAGCATCAACGGCCGGAGGCCGCCGTCCTGGTCTGGTCCGTGCCCATCTCCGTCTATCGGTTCACGGAGGTGACGGATTCGATATACGGACTGCTGAACTCGGTCGAACTGCTGGCATGGCGGTACATCGCGACGCGGGACGCACAGATCGTGGCCACCGCCGACGTGCGGAATGGCGGCGGCGGCATTCCGGTCGTTTCCCAGATCGACGAGACGGAGGAAGCGGGCGGCCTCGAACCGATCCTGCGCAACCTGCTCGCGCAGCGCACCGACCTCGACGCCCGTATGAGGCTGCTGGAGCAACCAGCCGTTCCCTTTTCCGCGCTCTGGCTGCATTCCCTGCGCGAAGGGTCCGACGACGATCTGTTCTATGAGTACCGCCGCCCGCGCTTCGCCCCGGGACCTCCGGGTGAAAGCGTGCCGGCCGTCCTGACCGCCGCCGACGTGGCCCAGCGCCTGCTGGCCATCCACCACCGCCGTGCCGAAGGTCTGCCCCCCATGCGGGGCGACCGGCGGGCGACGCTCGGAGCCTGACGCCTTCCGGAAGGCGACAGGCGATGACCGGTTCCGGCGGCGAGCTTCCCCGCGTGAGCGTCGTGTCCCACCGCCCCGCCGTGGCGGCGGAGGAAACCAGCGCGCTGCCTGTCCTGGTCAGAATCGAAACGCCGATCGGCACGGCCGGGCCGCGGACCGGCGGCACGCCCAAGCGGATCGCTTTCGTCATCGACCGATCCGGCTCGATGCACGGTTTTCCGCTGGAGGCCGCCAAAGCCTGCGTCATCCGCGCGGTGGCCGCCATGGAGGACGGCGACGAGGCGGCGGTCATCCTCTACGACCACCGGGTGGAGGTGGTTGCGCCGATGCAGCCGGTGCCGGGGCTGCGGTCCACACTGGCCGGATGCCTTGCCCCCTTCCAGTCCGGCGGAACGACCGCGCTTCACGCCGGCTGGCTTGCCGGGGCGGACCAGGCGGCGGGGGCCGGCGGCCGGGTCCTGGCGCGTGTCATCCTGCTGAGCGACGGCCGGCAGAACCAAGGGCTGACCGACGTGCCGACGCTCTGCCGGCAGGCCGCGCAACTCGCCTCGGCAGGAGTCTCGACCTCCTTCTACGGACTGGGACCGGAGTTCAACGAGGATCTCGCCATTGGCATGGCGCAGGCCGGCGGCGGCAACGCCTATTACGGGGAAAGCGCCGTGGACCTGGAGGCGAACTTCGAGGCCGAGTTCGGCATCCTGCGCGCCACGGCGGGCCGGTCGGTGCGCCTCACCGTGAGCGACGCCTCTTGGACGATGCGCAACGCCTATCCAATGGACGACCTGGGGCGGGCGGTGCTGCCGGACCTCGTCGCCGGCACGGAGGTGTGGGCTCTGCTGGAG
The DNA here is from genome assembly GCA_023416195.1 of Pseudomonadota bacterium. Classification (GTDB taxonomy): domain Bacteria; phylum Pseudomonadota; class Alphaproteobacteria; order Azospirillales; family Azospirillaceae; genus Azospirillum. The sequence goes on from JAEZID010000045.1 coordinate 10,807, forward strand.
GTTGAGGTTCCCGCCGGCCCGGAGGGGGAAGCCTTCGCGACCACCGTGGAGGTCGCATGGACCGATTCCAGCGGCTCCGCCCGGTCGGCCGGCGCCCGCCTGATCCTGCCGCGCGTCTCCGCCGCCGCTCTCGCCGGGCTTGCGGAGGACGGCGAGGTCGCCGAACGACTTCGGGAGTTAGAGGCCGCACGGCTCCAGACCGCCGCCAGAGCCGCCGTCCACGCCGGTGACTGGCCCGCCGCGGAGCGGAGCGTCGCCAGCCTGCGGAGGGTCGCGGCGGACAACGCCTATGTCCGCGCGGTGGCCGACTGGCTCACCGAACTGGCGGCTCACCGGAACGCGGCCCTGTTCCGGAAGGAAGCGGCCTTCGCAGCCCACCGGCTGTCCACCCGCTACAAGCAGCCGGGGGAGGACCCCACGACGCTGGCGGCCGACCCGCGCGATCCTCCGCCCGAATTCGTGGCGCGCCGTCCGCGCCAGGGACGCTCGGCCAGGGATGGTGCCGGACCGTCCGGCACGCCGAACGTCGGGCGGCGTCCGACGCGGGAGCGGCCGAGGAACGACCCGGCCGAGGCCGCCGCAGCACCGGAGTCCGTGGACGAGGACGTCGCGTCCGGCCTGACCGGGGCGCCGAGCTTCTCGTCGGTGCTCAACAAAGCTGCGGGCCAGGACTGAGGCTTTAAAGAGCGCCCGAAAATCTTGGCGGCGCGACCAGGAGCGCATATCCAAAAGAAATATCCATTGGCATATGCATAACCATTGCGAAAGCGCGATTTTAATACGCTCCCATACTCGCGTATGCAAATAACGACCACAACTCAGGCGCTTGACTCTTCATTCTCTGTTTTGTATTTTGATGAAGTATAAAGGCTTGGCCTTATTTTTGAGCTTGCTCGCGAGCCTTTGTCTCGCCCGGTCGCCTTTTTCATTTCGCCGAAATTTCGCACGCGGAACGTGCCGAAGCGTCCCGGCGCGTCCAGCCATTCGCCGCCGATCCGTCGTGCGCGCGACTGCGGGGATGGACGCCAGGGCGTGTTGGAACTGCGCAGGACCGGACACAACGCCGGAACAAACGCAAGATTCGTCGCACAAGAATCGGCCGAACATGGTTAAGGGGGGAAACCATGCCAGTCGCGCAACCGGATGACTATCCGGCGCCGGACGATCACGCCATCGTGGTCGGGATCAACCGCTACCATCCGGACTTTCCGGCCTTGCAGGGGGCAGTCAACGACGCCACCCTGTTCCATGCGTGGCTGACCGACCCGCTCGGGGGCGGGCTCAACCCCAAGCACGCCAGACTCATCTGCTCCGATCCCGCCGCCGCGGTTGGCAATCTCAAGCCCATCCGGGACGAGATCGAGGACGAGCTGGTCACGTTCTACTCGAAGAAGAACGACACCGCCTACATCGGCAAGCACGTCGGCCGCCGGCTTTACCTGTACTTTTCCGGGCACGGCGTCACCCCGCAGCAGCCATCCTACGAGGACTGCGCGCTGCTGATGGCGAACTCGATCCCGCTGATGCTCCGCGCCCTGCCCGGGCGCTTGACCTACGAGGTCCTGCGCAAGGCACCCCTGTTCCGCGAGGTGGTCCTCTTCATGGACTGTTGCCGCGAGGTGGCCGGGGCCGTCAAGGCGGACACCAACCTTCCGCCCGGCGATCCCACGGCGGGGCCGCAGGCCAACGGCCTGTACGGGTTCGCGGCCCGGTGGGGGGCGCAGACCGCGGAACGTGAGCTGCCCCATCCGCTCGCCCCCGACGAACCGCCGCTCTGGCACGGCGTGTTCACCCACACCCTGTTGAAGGGGCTGACCACGGCCACCGACGAGGATGGGCAGATCACCGCGGAGTCGCTGAAGAGCTTCATCCGGCGGGCCGTGCAGGACTTGCTGCCCCCCGAAAACAACCAGCGGCCGGAGATCAACTACGACGACAGCTTCGCGCCCATCGTGTTCGGGGTGGGCCGCCCGGTGGAGGTCCACGTCAATCTGACGCCGCCCACCGTCGGCTTCCGGGTGCTGAAGGGCAAGGGTCTGGCGGAACTGAATCCGGCCGTCGAGACCGTGGGGGAAAACCGGTTCACGGTGAAGCTCCGGCCGGCCGGCTATGTGTTCGAGGGGCTGGCCAACGACGGTTCGCCGACGCGGTCGGAGGCGGTCAAGCTGCTGATGGAGGGGGCCGATGTCAGCCTCTGAACCGCCGGCCGATACCCCGCCGGCCGATACCGCGCGCCTCCACGTCGTCGCCACCACCGCGATGACGGAAATCCAGGTCCTGGATGCCGACTTTCGGAAGGTCCCCCTGCCGGCCAACGCCGGCGAGGTCAAAGTGGAACTGCCTCAGGGTGTCTATGAGATCGGCTTCCGCGACGGCCCGTCGTGGCAGAATCAGGACGTGGTGCTGCGAGCCGGGGAAGCCCGCCGGGTCGAGGAACCGCCCCGCGCCCCCCCGTCGCTGCTCCCCCCGCC
>JAEZID010000058.1 GCA_023416195.1 Pseudomonadota bacterium
TCGGACGGGCGGGTGTTCCCCTACACCGTCAACGCGCCGGCCAGCTATTGGACGGGCATCGACGCGGCGGTGACCTACATCGCCCGGCAGTTGGGCGGGCCGAACAAGCTGCGCGGGCGGAAGATCGCCTACATCTACCACGACAGCGCCTTCGGCAAGGAACCGCTGCCCATGCTGGAGGCCCTGCGCGGCCTGCTGGGTTTCGAGATGCGGACCTTCCCCATCGCCCCGCCGGGGCTGGACCAGAAGTCCGCCTGGATGCGGATCGCGCGCCAGTACCGGCCGGACTACACGATCCTGTGGGGCTGGGGCGTGCAGAACTCCACCGCCATCCGCGAGGCGGCGGCGGTCGGCTATCCCATGGATCGCATGATCGGCGTCTGGTGGGCGGGGTCGGAGCAGGACGTGCTGCCGGCCGGCGAGGCGTCCAAGGGCTACAAGGCCATCGCCTTTCACGCGCCGGGAGCCGACTACCGCGTCATCCGCGACATCAAGGCCCACGTCCACGCGAAGGGGCTGGGCGCCGGCGATCCCGGCCAGATCGGGACGGTTCTGTACAACCGGGGCGTCTTCAACGCCGCCGTGCTGGTCGAGGCGATCCGCACCGCGCAGGAGAAGCACGGCCGCAAACCCCTGACCGGCGAGCAGGTGGCCTGGGGCTTCGACCATCTGGACCTGACGGCCGGCCGGCTGGCCGCGCTGGGGCTGGAGGGCTTCATGCAGCCCTTCCGCACCACCTGCGCGGATCACGAGGGTATGACGCCGGTGCGCGTGCAGCAGTGGGACGGCAAGCGCTGGGTGTTCGTGTCCGACTGGATCGAACCCCGGCGCCAGTTGATCCGCAAGATGGTCGAGGAGTCCGCCCGCAAGTTCGCGGCGGAACGGAAGATCAAGCCGAGGGCCTGTCCGGCGTGAGCGCGCCGGCTCCGCCACCCCCTCCCCAACCCTCCCCCGCTCGTGCGGGAGAGGGGGTAATAAAAGCCCCTACGCCACCGCGCGCTGTTCGGGGAACAGGCCCAGCAGGCCGTCGCGCGTGGCCGGGCAGACGCCGCGTTCGGTCACCAAGCCGGTGACCAGACGCGCCGGGGTCACGTCGAAGCCGTAGTTGGCGGCCGGGCTGCCGGCCGGGGTGACGCGGATCGTCTCGATCCGGCCGTCCGCCGTGACGCCCGTCAGGTCGGTCACCTCGCGGCCGTCGCGCTCCTCGATGGGGATTTCCTTGACGCCGTCGGCCATGCCCCAGTCGATGGTCGGCGACGGCAGCGCGACGTAGAAGGGCACGTTGTTGTCGTGGGCGGCCAGCGCCTTCAGGTAGGTGCCGATCTTGTTGCAGACGTCGCCAGTCGCGGTGGTGCGGTCGGTGCCGACGATGCACAGGTCCACCATGCCGTGCTGCATCAGGTGGCCGCCGACGTTGTCCACGATGACCGTGTGCGGGACGCCGTGATGGTTCAACTCCCACGCGGTCAGGCTGGCGCCCTGGTTGCGCGGGCGCGTCTCGTCCACCCAGACGTGGATCCTGATGCCCTCCTCGAAGGCCACATAGATCGGAGCCAGCGCGGTGCCCCAGTCCACGGTGGCGAGCCAGCCGGCGTTGCAGTGGGTCAGGACGTTGACCGCCTCGCCGGGCTTCTTCGCCTTGGCGGCCTGACGGATCAGGGCGGCGCCGTGTTCGCCGATGGCGCGGTTGATGGCGACGTCCTCGTCGCAGATCGCGGCGGCCTCGGCGTAGGCGGCGGCGACGCGCTGGCCCGGTGGCAGGGCGGACAGGTGGCGGCGCATCCGCTCCAGCGCCCAGCGCAGGTTCACGGCGGTCGGGCGGGTGGCGAGCAGGACCGCGCAGGCATTCTCCAGCGCCGCGTCGGAGGCGTCGGCGCGCAGGGCCAGCGCCACACCATAGGCCGCCGTGGCGCCGATCAGCGGAGCGCCGCGCACCAGCATGGCGCGGATGGCGTGGGCCGCCTCGTCCAGGTCGGTCAGGCGCGCGACGGCGAAGTCGTGCGGCATCCTGGTCTGGTCGATGATCTCGACCGACCAGCCGTCCTTCGCCAACCAGATGGTGCGGTAGGCAACGCCGTCGATCTTCATAAGCCCCTCTCCTCGCGCCCGATGTCCTTCTCGCCAGCGCGACAATAGGAGGAGGCGCGCCCAGGTTCAACGGGCGTACCCACGGAACCTCGCCACGCGAAAGGGCGTTGGCTCCGCCGGACCGTGTCCTATCATGGCGGCCCCATGCCCTTGCGCTCGCTGCGTTCCCACCCCTCCCCGCTCTACCGGCTGCCGGGCACGGCGCTGGTGCTGATCGCCTGCGTCCTGGCGATGCTGCTGACCATCGGGCTGTCGTCCCTCTTCGCGTGGCGCGACCGCGAGGCAACCTTCCGCCACGCCACGGACATCGCCGGCAACGTCAGCCTGCTGGTGGCCGAGCACGCCGCCCGGCTGGTGGAGACGAGCGATCTGATCCTGCGGCAGACGATCCAGCTGGCCGGACCGCCGGACGCGCCGCCGGACGCACCTCTGCCGACCGACCGCGCGACGTGGGAGCGCATCACGGCCCTGATTCCCACAACGCCCTATCTGACCTCGGTCTGGCTGATCGGCCCGGACGGCAGCGTGGCGATGAGCACGCGCCAGTTCCCGCCGCCGGACATCAACGTCGGCGACCGCGACTATTTCCAGGCGATCAAGGCTGGGGAGCGGCGGGTCATCAGCGCGGTGGACGACAACCGCTACAGCGGCGGCCCGCTGATCGTGCTGCTGCGGCCGCTGCCCGCCCCGCCCGGCCAGTTCCGGGGAGCGGCGGCGGCGGCGGTCTCGCCGCGCTACGTGCGCGACATCTACCAGTCCTTCGACATCGGCTACGACCGCTCCATCACCCTGCGCAAGGCCGACGGCTCGATCCTGCTGCGCGAGACGGACGGGACGGCCGACGCCCCGGCGGACCGGATGGATGGGACGGCCATCGTCGTGCAGCGGCCCATCGACGACACCGGCCTGTCGGCCGAGGTGGCGATCCCCAGGGCCAGCATCGTCGAGCACTGGCGGGAGCGGCTGTGGGCCTACGCCTCCTACAGCCTGGCGGCGATGGTCATGGTGACCGTGATCGGCGCGCTGGCCATCCAGCGCGCCCGCCGCGAGCGCGAGGCGGAGGAGGCCTTGCAGCACGCCTACGACACGCTGGAGGAACGGGTGCACCGGCGCACCGCCGAACTGGAGCGGACGAACGCCCAGCTGGAGGCGGCGGTGACCGACAAGGAGGTGCTGCTGAAGGAGGTCCAGCACCGGGTGAAGAACAACCTTCAGGTCATCAGCAGCCTGCTGCGCCTGCAAGCCGCCCGCATCGACGAGAAGGCCCGGCGCGGATTCGACGAGAGCCTGCGCCGCATCCAGTCGATGAGCCTGCTGCACGAACTGCTCTACCGATCCGACCAGCCGGCGCGCATCGACTTCGCGGCCTACCTGCGCCAGCTCTGCGACGGGCTGGTGCGCTCCGGGAACCCCACGGGAGCGCGGCTGACCATCGAGACCCAGCCCTGGACGGTGGACGTGGATCAGGCGACCCCGCTGGCCCTGATCGCCAGCGAGCTGGTGTCCAACGCCCTCCAGCACGCCTTCCCCAGCGGCCATCCGGGCACCGTCTCGGTGGAGCTGCTGCCGGACGCCGAGGGCATGCGCATGACCGTGCGGGACGACGGCGTCGGCCTGCCCCCCGGCCTGCCGAACCCGCAACAGCGGCGGGGCGACAGCCTGGGGCTGGTGCTGGTCCAGGCGCTGACCCAGCAGGCCGGGGGAACGATGCGCATCGACCGAGGAAGTGGGGAACGCGGAAATGGGACGGCCTTCACCGTCTCCATCCCCGCGGACGGCGCGCGCCGTTCCAAGGCGGCGTAGGCGCGATCACAATCCCGGCGGGTCGAGGCGCAGATAGACCATCGCGGCGGCCAGCGCGTTGGCGTAGGCGTCGCCGCCCGCGCGCACCGGCAGGTCGAGGTCGCGCACGATGCTGTCCAGCCGCAGATCGACCGCGTTCTTGCCGGGGATCTTGGTCTTGCGGTCGTAATAAAGGCTGGACACCTCGATCCGCTCGTTCGGCAGCGGAACGCCGATCATCGGCTGCACCACGCGGTCGATCATCGCCACCGTGAAGTCCAGGTAATAGCCGACCAGCGGCCGGTTGCCGATGTAGTGCAGCAGCCGCCCGATGGCCGGTTCCGCCGGTTCCGTCGGCCAGAAGGACAGGACGAGGTGCTGGCTGGTCAGGATGCGCGAGCCCCGGATGCGCACGGCGGCCACGGTGCGCAGGTCGGCCTTGGAGTGGTCGTAGGAGGTCGCCTCGCAATGGATCGCCACCCGCTCGCCCGTGTCCTCGTCGGACAGGAGGAAGGCGTAGTCGGGATCGGTGAGCGCGTTACCCTTGATCGGCATCTCGTCGGCGCCTCAATGGTTCAGGTGGAAGTGATAGGCGATGAACTCCTTGAACTTCTTGACCAGCGAGAGGCAGTCCTTGAACTGGTCGCGGTCGAGCTTGCCCATCTCCTCCGACCGGACGAGGTTGTCGGTCTGCGTGCCGGCGGTCGTGGTGTCCACCCGAGCCTTCAGCCGCAGCGTGGACAGGAAGGTGAAGGCCTCCGCCAGCTCGCCGGCGAAGGCGCGGTCCAGCACGCCCTTGTCGGCCAGCGCCCAGATGCGCTCGGTCGTGTTGGTGTCGGTCATGTGCTTTTCCAGCGCCAGGGCGCGGATGCCGTGCACGATGGGGAAGATGCCGGCCTTCTTGATGTCAACGGGCTCGCTGCGCTTGCGCTCGAACAGGCCGCCGAACAGGCTGGACGGCGTGTCGAAGGCCAGCGCCGGGCGGGCGAAGGCGGTGAAGAACATCTGGTTGTCCTGCAAGCGGCCCAGCAGGTAGCCCTTCGCCTCGTCCAGCAGCGACGGATCGCCGGCCACCGCCGCCGCGTCGTAGAAGATGGCGAGGTTCATCTGCGCCGCCTCGTCCGGGCGGTGGATCCAGTGGAAGATCGCGTCCTTGTACTGGGCCAGCGGTCGCGTCCAGTCCGGGTTGGACACCATGATGTTGCCGGGGCACGGCGGATAGCCGAATTCCACCAGAGTGCGGGTGAAGGCGTCCGTCACCTGACCCAGCGTCGGGCATTCGTAGCCGTCGCGCAGGATCAGGCCGTTGTCCTGGTCGGTCTTCAACAGCTGTTCGCCGCGCCCCTCGCTGCCCATGACGATCAGGCAGGAATTCTCCACCAGATCCGGCGGGGCCAGCAGTTCGAACAGCTTGCGGAAGATCTTGCGGTTCAGTTCGGTCACGAGGTCGGCGATGAAGGGCACCTTCACGCCCGTGCCATGCAGCGTGCGGATCAGCCCGACGATGTCGTGGCTGGCCGAGCGCAGATCCTCCGGCGCGGTCGCGCGGTCCACCTGGAGCGCGATCACCTGGGAATGGTTGGACAGCACGGCCAGCAGGTCGATCTGCTCCAGCACGCCGACGACGGCCCCCTGCTCCGTCACCACCACGCGGCGGACGGAATGCTTGGTCATCAGGATGAGCGCGTTGAACAGCAGATCGTCCCGGTCGAGCGACAGCAGCTCGTAGCGGGCCAGCGGGCCGACCGGCGATTCGACCGGGCGGCCGTCCAGAACGACGAGATCGCGCAGATCGGTGCCGGTCAGGATGCCGACACGCCCGCCCCGCGCCGGGTCGCTTCCCGAACCATCGCGGTCCCGGACGAGCACGCTGCTCGCCTGGTTCTGCTTCATCGCCAGGGCGGCGTCGCGCAGGGTGGCGGTGCCGTCCACGAAGACCGGCGGGTGCAGGTAGGCCTGCCGGATGCGCGCCATGGTCAGGGCGGCCATCTCGCGATTCGACCGTTCGCTGGCCAGCGCGCGGAGCTTTTCCGCGAAGTCCTGATGGACGAATTCCCCGAAGGCCGGGTTGTCGCGGGCCAGCTCCGTCAGGATCTGGCGCGGGATCAGGTGGCAGATGGTGTCCTCCGCCGCGACGAAGCTGCGCCCCGGACGATGTTGCTGGGCGACCCCGCCGAACAGCGCCTTCATGTCGAAGCTGTCGCGGGCGCCATGGACGGCCGCCACGTCCCCCCCCTGCCGTTCGTGCACCAGCCCTTGCAGCACGACGAACAGGCAGTCGGCCGGCTCGTCCCGGTTCAGGATCACGCTGTCCTTGGCGTAGACGCCGAGGTCCAGCGCCTGTTCAAGCCGCTGCTGTTCGGCCGGGGTCAGGCGGTCGAAAGGGGGAATCGCGAAATCGAAGGCGTCGGACAAGGACCGCTCCGCTGGAACGAAAGACAAAGAAAAAGGCGCCCCAAGACGGAAGTCCTGGAGCGCCTGAAGATTACACCAGCTCCGCTAGGTGCGGAAGGCGGGTGCGACCATTCGCTTTGGTGGCCGCCTTAGTGGGCGGAGGCACCCTCGGCGCCGAGGCCGGTCTGCGAACGGATGTACTGGGCCTCGAACGAGCGGCGCTCGTCCTGGGCGGTCTGGCTGTTGTCGGTGATCGAGAAGAACCAGATCGCGATGAACGACAGCGGGATCGTGAAGAAGCCCGGGTTGTCGTACGGGAAGATCGCGGCCGGGTTGCCCAGCACCGACTTCCACACGGTCGGGCCGAGCACCAGCAGGGTGACCGAGGAGATCAGGCCCAGCCAGCCGCCGATGACGGCGCCGCGGGTGGTCATCTTGCCCCAGAACATCGACATCAGCAGGATCGGGAAGTTCGCCGAGGCCGCGATGACGAAGGCGAGGCCGACCATGAAGGCCACGTTCTGGTTCTCGAACGCGATGCCGAGGAAGATCGAGACGATGCCGATGATCACGGTGGTGATCTTCGACACGCGAATCTCGTCACGCTCGGACGCGCGGCCCTTGGCGATGACCGAGGCGTACAGGTCGTGCGACACGGCCGAGGCGCCGGCCAGGGTCAGACCGGCGACCACCGCCAGGATGGTGGCGAAGGCCACGGCCGAGATGAAGCCGTAGAACAGGTTGCCGCCCACCGCGTGCGCGGTGTGGATGGCCGCCATGTTCGAACCGCCGATGATGGTGGCCGGGTTGGCCAGCGCACCGGCCGCCGGAGCGGTCGTAAGGAACGGATAGGCGCCGGTGGCGTCCGGAGCCAGCAGGAGAACGATGGCGCCGAAGCCGATGATGAAGGTCAGGATGTAGAAGTAGCCGATGAAGCCGGTCGCGTAGAACACCGACTTGCGGGCTTCCTTGGCGTCCGACACCGTGAAGAAGCGCATCAGGATGTGCG
>JAEZID010000106.1 GCA_023416195.1 Pseudomonadota bacterium
CCGCCCGGCGCGCCGCTGCAGGAGAAGCAGATCGCGCTCGCCTACGGCGTCAGCCGCACGCCGGTGCGCGAGGCCATCCTGAAGCTGGCCGACGAAGGCTTGGTCGAGATCTTCCCGCAGTCGGGGACCTTCGTGGCGCGCATCCCGCTGGGCGCCCTGCCGGAAGCCTTCGCCATCCGCAAGGCGCTGGAGGAGGCCACCGTGCGCTACGCCGCCGAGCGGGCCACCGGCAGCCAGATCGCGCTGCTGCGCGCCAACCTGGAACTGCAACGCGAGCGCGCGGCGGCCGGCGACTTCGAGGGCTTCCACCTGGCCGACGAGACGTTCCACGCGCTGGTCGCGGAGGCCGCCGGCTACCCCGGCTTCTGGGCCTTGACGCAGCAGGTTAAGGTGCAGATCGACCGCTTCCGCCGGCTGACCCTGCCGGTGATGGGGCGCATGCCGGTGGTCATCGCCGAGCACGAGGCCATCCTCGAGGCCATCGTGGCGCACGACCCGGCCGCCGCCGCCCGCGCCCTCGACCGCCACCTCGACGACCTCCAGGTCACCATCGCCGACGCCCAGAAGGCCAACCCCCTCTACTTCACAAACCCGGAGGGGGAGGGGTAATCACGCGCGCATCATCGCCGCGATGGCCGCGTCCAGCCCGGTCAGGTCGGGTTCGGTCCGCGTGCCTTCGGGGAAGATGTCGTCCTGGCCGGGCAGCACGACGCCGATGAAGGGCAGCCCGTTCGCCCGCGCCGCCTCCAGGTCCGTCAGCGCGTCGCCGACCATCACCGTTTCGGCCGGGGACAGGCCGTTCGCGGCGACGATGTCCCGCACCACCTCGGTCTTGTGCGTCGGCGAACCGCGCACCTCCATGAACAGGGGTGCCCAGCCGCGCCGGGCGACGATCCGCTGCAACTCCACCTCCGGCGTGCCGGACGCCACGAACAGCGGCCGGGTGCCGGCGTGGGCGCGGACGAACTCCAGCGCGCCGGGAATGGTCGGGCAGGCGGTCACCGCGTCCTCCACCAGTTCGGAGAAGCGTTGCGCGAGTTCCGCGATCCGCTCGTCGTCGACGGTGCGGCCGAGCATCGCCTCCTCGATGTGGCGGAACTTGGCGACGCGCGAAATGCCCGCGTAAAGGCGGTAATAGGCGGCGATTTCGGCGCAGAAGGCCTCGCCGTGATCGCGGTACATCGCGATGAACGCGCCGATCTTGATGGGGTTGGAATCGACGATGACGCCATCGAAATCGAAGATGACCGCGCGGCAGGGCAGGGGCATGTCTGGGCCTTTCGGTTTCATGGCGTGGCCGGCACAGCAAAAAGGCCACCGAGGATAACCCCTGTGGCCCGAGTTTTGGAGGAAACGTCCAGTTCAAACGTTGCAGGGACCGACCATCCCCCAACGGACGCGTGGAAATGTATACTAATATATTCAGAACTGCAAGCGCGATCGGCGCCATGGGGCATCGGGGTGAGGACCGCAACTCCCGCCTTGCCTCTTCCGTTGGTGTTGCAGAAGGGCGACATCGAGGGGAGATGAACCCATGCGTGCAACCACCGTCGGAATGCTGGCGATCCTGCTCGGAGCCGCGATCCTTCCCGCACCCGCCGTGGCCTGCCCGAGCCCGGACGAACTGCCGGTGATCGGCGGGCAGCCGCTGTCCGATCCGGACGATCTGATCGACCGCGTGGTCGTCGGCAGCGACGGCCGGCGGCTTGGGACGGTGGAGGACGTGACGCTCGACGACTGCCGGACCCCGAAGGACATCATCGTCAGCGAAAGCGGTTCCGGCCGGGAGGTGGCGATCCCCGTCCGGCTCATCCGGGCCGAGGTCGGCGAAGACCGACTGCAACTGTCCAACATGACCGTCGCCAGGATGCACGCGCTGCCCTCCTACGTTGGCGAGACGGCGGTCACCGCCCTGAGGAGAGGCAACGCGCCGCCTCGCTGACGTGCCGCGCGCCTACAGAATTGTCAGCTCGATCCTGCCGAAGCCCGGATAGCTGGCCACGCTGCGGCTGCCCGGCTGGACGAAGATCGTGCCGGTGCAGGAGCCGGTGGTCACCGCGTCCCCGGCGTGCAGGCCGCCGAACGGCTTGGCGCCGACGTTGGCGAGCCACGTCAGCAGGCGGACCGGATCCCCGGCGGAATTGCCGCCGACCACGTCGGCCGCGCGCTTGCCGTCGATGTCCAGCGTGATCGGCTGCGTCACCGGGTCGATGGACCGCCAGTTCGGGACGGCGGCGCCGACGATCAGCGCGCCATGATTCGCCTGATCGGCCAGATGGCTCAGCGCGTCCTGGGACCCGTAGGTGACGAAGCGCGTGTCGCAAATCTCGAAGGCCGGATGGACGGAGGCGACGGCGTCCAACACCTCCTCCCGCGTCCAGGGCTCGTCGCGAACCGGAAGGTCGCGGCCGAGGCGGTAGACGATCTCCGCCTCGATGCCGACGACGTGGAACAGGTCGGCCGGCAGCCGGTCCACCCCGAAGAAGACCGTCGCCTGATTGATGGGCGCGCAGCTCGGCTCCGCGTCCGGGGCGGGGGCGCCGACCTTCCAGGCGGTGACGGCGCCGATGCGGCGGGCGACCTCGTTCTGGATCGCGTAGGCCTCTTCCCTGGACGACGGGCGGGCGGACGGCGGCAGTTCCGGGAGAAGCATCCGGTTCTGGCGTGCGGCGACCAGGGTCTCGACCGCTTGGGCGATGGTGGCGGTGTTCATGGGGTATCCTTCGGCGACGTGGGACGGTCAGAGCAGCCACGCGGTGTGGGCGAGGACTTCGTTGGAGCCCCGCCAGATCATGTCGAGCGCCACATAGGTGATGATGGCAAGGCCGATCCAGCCGATCCAGCGATGCTTGTGGAGCAGGCGCGCGATGACGTTGGCCG
>JAEZID010000111.1 GCA_023416195.1 Pseudomonadota bacterium
GGCGGCCGACGATGGCGTCCGCCTCCTCCACCGTCAGGCCCAGGTCCACGGCGGCGTTGATGGCCGTCTGGATCCAGTAGACGCCGATGCGGTTGGCGATGAAGCCCGGCGTGTCCTTGCAGCGGACGACGCCCTTGCCCAGGTTCCGGTCGCAGAAGTCCGCGACGGCGGCCAGCGCGTCGGCCCGCGTCTTCTCGCCGCCGACGATCTCCAGCAGGCGCATGTAGCGCGGCGGGTTGAAGAAGTGGGTGATCAGGAAGTCACGCTGGAACGCCTCCGACTGCCCTTCCACCAGCACGTTCAGCGGAATGGTCGAGGTGTTGGACGACACCGCGGAGCCTTCCTTGCGCACCGGGTCGATGCGCTTGTAGAGGTCCGCCTTGATCGCCGGGTTCTCCACGATGGCCTCGACGATCCAATCCACGTCGGCCAGCAGGTGCAGGTCGTCTTCCAGATTGCCCGGAGTGACCAGCCGGGCGTTCTTCGGGTGCATGAAGGGCGCGGGATCGGCCTTCAGCAGCTTCTGCACGGCCCCCTTGGCGATGGCGCTGCGGTCGCCTTCCTTGGATGCGATGTCCAGCAGGACCACGGGGATGCCGGCGTTGGCGAAATGGGCGGCGATGCCGCTGCCCATCACGCCGGAACCGATCACGGCGGCGCGTTTGATCTGCATGATCATGTTTCCTCCCTCAGGCGCCGTTCCGTCAGACCGCTTCCAGGATCGTGGCGATGCCCATGCCGCCGCCGATGCACTGGGTGGCCAGCGCGAACTGCTTGCCCTCGCGCTTCAGCAACGCGGCCGCCTTGCCGGTGATGCGGGCGCCGGTGGCCCCCAGCGGGTGGCCGAGCGCGATGGCGCCGCCGTCCAGGTTCACCTTGGCCGGGTCGATGTCGAGGTCGCGCATGCAGGCGATGGCCTGGGAGGCGAAGGCCTCGTTCAGCTCCACCACGTCGATGTCCTGGATCGACAGGCCGGCGCGCTTCAGCGCCTTCTCGGTCGCCGGGATGGGGCCGAGACCCATCACCTCCGGCGCGCAGCCGGCCACGGCGACGGAGCGGACGCGGGCGAGAATCGGCAGGCCGTTGGCCTTGGCATACTCCTCCGTGGTCACCAGAACCGCCGCCGCGCCATCGGTCAGCGGGGAGGAGGTGCCGGCGGTCACCGAACCGTCGGCCATGAAGGCGGGCTTCAGCTCGGCCAGCTTCTCGGCCGTGGTGCCGGGGCGGATGCAGCCGTCGCGCTCCACGCCGCCATTTGGAGTTGGGATGGACACCATCTCCTCGGCGAAGCGCCCGGCGTCCTGCGCGGCGGCGGCCTTGGCGTGCGAGCCGGCGGCCAGTGCCTCCTGCTCGGCGCGGGTGATCTGGTAGCGGCGGGCAACGTTCTCCGCCGTGACGCCCATGGAGCAATAAGCCTCCGGATAGGTCTCCTTCAGGCCCGGATGCGGCAGCGGGTTGTAGCCCATGATCGGAACGCGGGTCATCGACTCGATGCCGCCGCAGACGAACACGTCGCCCGCACCCATCTGGATGGCGCCCGCCACCTGATGCACCGCCTGCATGGACGACCCGCAGTAGCGGTTGATCGTGGTGGCCGAGACGGTCGGCGGCAGCTTGGCGAGAAAGGCGACGGTGCGGGCGACGTTCATGCCCTGCTCGCCCTCGGGGAAGGCGCAGCCGACAACCACGTCCTCGACATCGTTCGGGTTCACGCCGGTGCGCTCGACCAGGGCGGCGACGACCGTCGCCAGCAGGTCGTCCGGGCGGACCTTGGTCAGCTCGCCCTTGTTGGCGAAGGCGAAGGGTGAACGGGCGTAACCGGCGATGACGACGGATTTCATGGCTGCGAGTCCTCCTTGTGGTTCGGCGTCTCCGTTACTCCGTTGCGGCGGAAATGATCGGAGATCTGGCTGTCGATGGTGCGAAGCTCGGCCAGCGTCTGCTGGACGTCCTGAAGCTGGCGTTCAAGGTCCCTGATGCGCCGCCGGGCGAGCCGCTGCATGAAGCGCATCTGCTCCAGCTGCGCGTCGTCGGCGTCGTAGAGGGTGAGGAAGTCCTTGATCTCGGCCAGGCTGAAGCCCAGCCGCTTGCCCCGGCAGATCAGCGCGAGGCGCGCCCGGTCGCGGTGGCTGTAGACGCGGGCCGTGCCCTCGCGCGCGGGGGCGAGGAGTCCTGCGTCCTCGTAATGGCGGATGGTGCGGTGGGTCAGGCCGAACGCGTCGGCCAGCTCGCCGATGGCGTAGCTGCGGGCGTCGTCGCCAGGCTCCTCTTTGGCCGGCCCCGCGTCGCGCGCTGCTGCCCGCGCGGCCTGCGTGTCCGCCTGCGCCGTGTGCGGCATGTGTCTCCACCCTTCCCTTGCACGTCATTGGTTGACGTTTACGTAAAGGTAAGGCGGTTGCGGTTAGCTGTCAAGCGGACGGGAAGGAGGGAGCGAACAGCCGCAAAGAGGCGCCGACCGCTACCCCCGGATGTTGAGGACGGTGCGGCGCGCGCGCACAGCGACAGGATGCCACGGGCCGTTACGACACCGAACCATGGCACGCTCGGAGCACGAACGAAGATCCGCCGGCCGACCGGGCACAGCGCGGACCAGAACGGGTTGGGACAGCCACGGGTTAGGACAGCCGATGTCGTCTCGCGCCATCGTATCGCTGGGAGTCTGGATTCTGGCCATGGTGCTGCTGGGCACCATGACGGTCGGGCTGGCGCTGTTCTTCTACGTGGCGCTGACCGCCTTCTTCGCGGTCGTGGTGGGCGTCATGATGCTGATCACCCGCCGCCGCGAGCAGGGAAAGCAGGAGATTTTCTCGGCGACCATCCCCACAGCCGGAGAACGGGCGGAACCGCCTCGCGCCGGCTCCTATTCCAGGGCGATGTCGCCCCGGACCTCGTGCGAAAAGCCGAAGCCGTCAATGGTCAGCACGACGCGGGCCTGAAGCGTTTCATTGCCCTTCAGTTGACCGGCAGCCTGCGCCTCGGCGACGAAGCGCTCGATCTCGCGCTGCGAGGTGACGCCGACCATCTTGAGAAACTTGCGGACATCCATGTTGAACGTATCGTCGTTCATGCTCCCCTCCGTCACTGCGGATCCGGGAAGGAAACCCATGGCTGAACGCGACGGTTCCAAACGTTGGTGATTCCCCCTCGCCCACAGGCGGGAAAGGGGGAATCCAAATCCTACTCCGGCAATACCCGCAGGCGCGCCGCCGCCGTGCGCGCGGACTGGTGGGGGCGGTACAGATCCTCCACCGTCGCCCCCGGCAGGGCGAAATCGCCGGGCGTCACCGCGCGCACCAGATAGACCAGCCGGAAGCGCGGCGCCTGCTTGGTCAGGTCCACCGCCGCCACGAAACGGTCGTCGCGGTAATCCGCATGGCGCGGCGTGGTCAACTCGCCCAGCCAGGACAGCTCGCCCAACGGGGCGCTGTTGGTCAGGCGCACGGGTTCGATCTCGAAACCCGCCGGCAGCAGGTCGGTGACCAGCGTCTGGTGGTCCACGGGATCGTTGGCCGACCCTTCCAGAATCACCACCAGACGGTCGTTCTGCCGCACGCCGGCCGGATCGACCGGGCGGCCGGTGGTGTCGAACAGGCTGCGGGTCAGGGTCAGGCCCTGCTCCTCGGCCTCGGCCGGGGCATCGGCGATGCCGACGACGGAGACGATCTGGCGCAACGGCTCGGGGCCGGCGTTCTTCACGACGGGCGGAGCCGCCGGGTCGATGCGCTGGATCAGCGGCCGGGCGCCCTCCACCACCTGCTCACCCTGGTCAACCGTCCCTTGGGCGATCTTCATCGCCGGGGCGCGGTCGATCAGCGCCTTGCCGGCCAGCAGAAGCCACGCCTGCTCCTGCGCGCTGCCGGTACGCAGGGCGGCGGCGGTCTTGCTCAGCCGCTCCACGGCCTGCCCGAACCGCTCCTTCACGTCCACGCCGCTCTCGGCCATCAGCGCCACCACGCCGGCATCGTCGCGCAGCGAGGAGCCGTAGTCGCGGAGCGTCGCTGAGACCACCCGCGCGCCGACCAGACGGCCGAACGCCTCGGCCGCGCGCCCCCCGTCGCCCAGCGCGGCGGTCGCCGTGGCGATCTGCGCGCGGGCGAAGTCGGTTTGCAGCTTGTCCCAGAAGGTCTCCTCGAAATAACGCACGGCGCCGGCATCGACCATCTTGGCGCGGGCCAGCACATAGAGCGCGTAGGCGCGGCCCGGCAGCTCGTCGGCCTCGACCCAGGCGTTGTCCAGGGCGGCCTTCATGCCGTCCAGTCCCTTGCGGTAGGGGGCGTCCGGCACGCGGTAGCCGGCCGCCTTGGCGCGGCCCAGGAAGTCCAGCGCGTAGGCGGTCAGCCAGGAATCGGCGTCCCCCTTCGGCGACCAGGCGGCGAAGGAACCGTCCAGCCGCTGGAAGGTCAGCACCCGATCCACGCCCCGCTGCACGCGCGCCTTCACCCGCTCGTCCGAACCGATGCCGAGCGCCACCGCCATCTCGCCCAACGGCAGCAGGGGCAAGGCGCGGCTGACGGTCGTTTCCAGCCCGTTGACGCTGGAGCGTTCCAGCGCGGTCAGCAGGCCCGGCACGTCGATCTCCGGCAGGGCGCCGAGCGACAGAGCCACCGACGCCGTTTCCGGACGCAGCCCGGCCAGCAGGTCCGGCGGCA
>JAEZID010000123.1 GCA_023416195.1 Pseudomonadota bacterium
GTCAGCGGCTCGCCCTCCAGCCCGACCATGCGGGCGTACTCGCGCCCGGCCGGCTCGGCGTTGATCTCGGTGACGATGCGGCGCTGCGGGTCGGCGCCGGTGACCACCATCTTGCGGTCGGAGCTGACGAAATGCTCGGTGCGGAACACCACGAAATGGCGGGTGGTGGTGACCAGCATCAGCACCGCCGCGTTGGAATGGAACCGCCCGCCGTGCAGGACGAAGGTCCGCTCGAACCGCAGCTCGTCCCCGGCGGAGCCGCCGAACAGCGGAATGTCCATCAGAACGCTGTGCAGCGCGCTGACCACCATCTCCTCCCGACGCGACATGCCGTCGATCATCAGGAAGGCGAAGCTGCCGTAATCGCGGAAGCCGTCGCCGCGCGCGGCCAGCGCCCCGTCGCGCTGCTCCATCAGCCCGCGCAGCACGCGCGGCGCGTCGGCGATGGAAAAGCGGTCGAGGTCGTCGATCCGCTCCGTCGCGATGGCGAAGTCGGAGCGCGGAAAGCCGATGCCGACCAGGGAACCGGCGGCATAGCCGAAGGGCGTGATCTCCCCCGCCGTGGTGCAGCCGACCACCGGCACCGGCCCGAACAGCTCGGCCAGGGCGGCGGCCAGTTCCTCCCGGTCGTGGTGGGGGGAGCAGAAGACCAGCGCCATTTCCAGCTCGGCCCGGCCCAGCGCCTCGAACAGTTCCCGCGCCGCCGTGCGCGCGTCCTCGGCCATGGAGACGGCGCGGGGCAGCGGCGGGCGGGCCGGGGCGTCGGTGTCGGCGAGTGGGTGACGGTTCGTGGACAGCATCGGCATCGCGCTCACCGCCGGGTCTGGGGTGACCTTTACGTTAGGGACCCAGGTTATCGCACTGCGGCACGCCGGGCAAAGGCGATGGCCCCCTGAGGGCATGAGACCATCGTCTAAGGGAACCCCACCGGAACGGCCGGACGCGAAAAAGGCGCCACCCGCAACAGCGAGGGGCGCCGAGTTTCGGTTCCAGAGTGCACCGCCGCCAGGAGTGCGGAAACTATGGCGGCTGTGCCGACCGGGAAAAATCCCACGGGAAAATTCCCAAAGCCGGCACCTTCATACCGCGAATTGCGAAGCGGCGCTATGCTGATTTCGCCATATCGCTGTCGCGGCGAAGCTCGTCCAGCTCGGCGTCGGTGAACAGGCGCGAGCGGGTGAGGAAGCGCACGCCTTCCGGCGCTTCCAGGGAAAAACTGGCCCCGCGTCCGGGCACCACGTCGACGATCAGCTGGGTGTGCTCCCAATAGGCGAACTGCGCGGCCCCCATATAGAAGGGGCAGCCGCCGATCTCGCCGAGCCGCAAGTCCTGACCGCCCGGCTTGAACTCCCCGTCCATGAAGCACATCGGCGCGCTGCCGTCGCAGCACCCGCCGGACTGGTGGAAGAACAGGGGGCCGTGCCGCTCCCGCAGCGTGTCGATCAGCGCAAGCGCGGCCGGTGTGGCGAGAACGCGGTCGACCATGGATTGAGTCCTCAACGGATCCCCCTCTCCCGGCCCTGCCGGGAGAGGGGAAAAGCACCGATCAGAAGAAGCCCAGGGCCTTCGGGCTGTAGCTGACCAGCAGGTTCTTGGTCTGCTGGTAGTGGTCGAGCATCATCTTGTGATTCTCGCGGCCGATGCCCGACTGCTTGTAGCCGCCGAAGGCCGCGTGGGCCGGGTAGAGGTGGTAGCAGTTGGTCCACACGCGGCCCGCCTGGATGGCGCGGCCCATGCGGAAGGCGCGGTTGCCGTCGCGGCTCCACACGCCCGCACCCAGGCCGAACATCGAGTCGTTGGCGATGGCCAGCGCCTCTTCCTCGGTCTTGAAGGTGGTCACGGACACGATCGGCCCGAAGATCTCCTCCTGGAAGATGCGCATCTTGTTGTGGCCCTCGAACACGGTCGGCTGCACGTAGTAGCCGCTCTCCAGCTCGCCGCCCAGATGAGCGCGCTCGCCGCCGATCAGGACCTTGGCGCCCTCGGACTTGCCGATGTCGATGTAGCCCAGGATCTTCTCAAGCTGGTCGATGCTGGCCTGCGCGCCGATCATGGTCGCGGGGTCGAGCGGGCTGCCCTGCTTGATGGCGCCGACGCGGGCGATGGCCTTCTCCATGAACTTGTCATAGATCTTTTCCTGAACCAGCACGCGGCTGGGGCAGGTGCAGACCTCGCCCTGGTTCAGGGCGAACATGGCGAAGCCTTCCAGCGCCTTGTCGAAGAACTCGTCATCCTCGGCCATCACGTCGGCGAAGAAGATGTTCGGCGACTTGCCGCCCAGCTCCAGCGTGACCGGGATGATGTTCTCCGCCGCGTACTGCATGATCAGGCGGCCGGTGGTCGTCTCGCCGGTGAAGGCGATCTTGGCGATGCGCGGGTTCTGGGCCAGCGGCTTGCCGGCCTCGACGCCGAAGCCGTTGACGACGTTGACCACGCCGTCCGGCAGCAGGTCGCCGATGATCTCCATCAGCACCATGATCGCCATCGGGGTCTGCTCGGCCGGCTTCAGCACGACGCAGTTGCCGGCGGCCAGCGCGGGGGCCAGCTTCCACACCGCCATCAGCAGCGGGAAGTTCCACGGGATGATCTGGCCGACGACGCCCAGCGGCTCGTGGAAGTGATAGGCGTAGGTGGTGTGGTCGATTTCCGAGATGCCGCCTTCCTGGGCGCGGACACAGCCGGCGAAGTAGCGGAAATGGTCGATGGCCAGCGGCAGGTCGGCGTGGGTCGTCTCGCGGATCGGCTTGCCGTTGTCCAGCGTCTCGGCCAGCGCCAGCACGCCCAGCCGCTCTTCCATGCGGTCGGCGATCTTGTTCAGGATGCGGGCGCGCTCGGCCGGCGAGGTGCGGCCCCAGGCGTCCTTGGCCTTGTGAGCGGCGTCCAGCGCCTTTTCGATGTCCTCGGCGGTGGAGCGCGCGACCTCGCACAGGGTCTTGCCGGTGATCGGGGTCAGGTTGGTGAAGTACTGGCCCTTGGTCGGGGCAACCCACTGCCCGCCGATGTAGTTGTCGTAACGCGGACGGATGGCGACCTGCTTGCTCAGCGTTTCCAGAGCCTGATGGATCACGGCTTGTTCCTCCCGAGGTGAATTGCCACACGCGTTGTGCGGATTTTGCCATATCGCCCGATATGCGTTTCCCGCCACAGCGCACCGCCGATATCAATGCATCCAGCGGTTCCGGTAAATGCGACTTTGGATCAAGCCGGAGCGTGAGCGCAAAAAAAGGCCGGGGCCCCAAAGCGGAGCCCCCGGCCAGTTCGCGACGGACGCCCTCCGTCGGGGCCGGGCTCAGAGGAAATCCCGGCACCTCCTGGGTTGGTCGCCTTGCAACCAAATCCCGCAACCGACTTGCATTGGCGGCAATGACGGTGACAGTTTCCGGGAATGCCCCCACAGGCGTAAATGGTACCTTTGGACGGAAACCCGGCATGACGACCGACATCCGCGTGCGATTCCTGCACCCGTCGGGGGCGATCGGCCCCGGCAAGATCTCGCTGCTGGAGGAGATCGACCGCACCGGCTCCATCTCGGCGGCGGCGCGGGCGCTCGGCATGTCGTTCCGGCGCGCGTGGTTCCTGGTGGAAACCATGAACAGCGCCTTCCGCGACCCCGTCGTGCGCACCAACGTCGGCGGGCGGGAGGGCGGCGGCACCGGCCTGACCCCCTTCGGGCAGGAGGTGATCTCCCGCTACCGCCTGATGGAGGAGGAGGCGCGCCGGGCCGCGTCCCCGCATCTGGAATGGCTGGACGAGGCTCTGCGCCCGCAGGAGGAGGCCGCCGCCGGGTCCGATTCCCAATCAGTTCCAAAGTCCAATTTTCCGGACCGGGGCAATCCGTAGATTTGGCCTCCGACGCCGCCCACCCCGCGCGGCGGATTGAGGGAGGTCCCACACCATGCGCACCGCGACCCGTCTGCTGACCGGCTCCACGCTTGCCCTCGCGCTGCTGGCGCTCACCCCCGCCGCACGCGCCGAGGGCGACCCGGCCAACGGCGAGAAGCTGTTCCGCCAGTGCAAGTCCTGCCACACGGTCGAGGCCGGCAAGAACCGCGTCGGCCCCACCCTGCACGGCGTCTTCGGCCGCAAGGCAGGCGCGGTGGACGACTTCAAGGGCTACTCGGAAGGCCTGAAGGCGTCGGGCATCGTGTGGGACGCCAAGACGCTCGACCCCTACCTGAACAATCCGAAGGCAGTCATCCCCGACAGCCGCATGGCCTTCGCCGGCGTGGCGAAGCCCGAGGACCGCGCGGACATCATCGCGTATCTGGCGGGCGCGAAGTGAGGGCATCGCGGCCCCCTCTCCATCCCTCCCCCGCCCCCTCCCTCCCCCGCTTTGCGGTGGAGGGGGCAGAGCGGCGGCAGTCCCCTCTCCCGCCGACGGCGGGGGAGGGTTAGGGAGGGGGCAAAGGCCCCATCTCCGCCTAAAGTCTAAGCCCTCGCGGCGCCGCCGACCTTGCCCCGCTTCGGCTGCAAGCATAGGCTCGAAAACGAAAAAATGAAAAAGGACGGCCGCCCATTCTTGGAATGCGCCGTCCGCAAAATCCTCGGTTCCAAAGAACACCGCGCTTAGGGAGTGCGACGATGCAGCGCTCGCTCAACATCGACCCCGGCAAATGCACCGGGTGTCGGCAATGCGAAATGGCCTGTTCCTACGAGAAGGAAGGCGCCTTCAACCCCTCCAAGTCTCGCATCAAGGTCTTCACCTTCGATGCCGAGGCGCGTTTCGTGCCCTACACCTGCACCCAGTGCGCCGAAGCCTGGTGCATGCAGGCCTGCCCCGTGGACGCGATCAAGGTGAACCTCGCCACCGGCGCGAAGGAGGTCCACGCCGACCTCTGCGTCGGCTGCAAGGTCTGCACGATCGCCTGCCCGTTCGGCACCATCAACTACAACGCCTCCTCCGGCAAGGTTCAGAAGTGCGACCTGTGCGAGGGCGATCCCGCCTGCGCCAAGGCGTGCCCGACGCAGGCCATCACCTACGTCGATTCGAACTGGACCGGGCTCGACAAGATGCGCGCCTGGGCGGCCAGGACCGACTCCGGCTCGCACGTCAACTGAGGGAGGCCTCCGATGGGATGGGCACGTAAGATCCTGCGCGTCAACCTGACCGCGGGCACCGTCAAGGCCGAGCCGCTGAACATGGAGTGGGCCCAGAAGTATCTGGGTTCGCGCGGCCTCGGCACGAAGTACCTCGTGGAGGAGATCGACCCGAAGGTCGATCCGCTGTCGCCCGACAACAAGCTGATCTTCGCCACCGGCCCGCTGACCGGCACCATGGCGTCCACCGGCGGGCGCTACACGGTCATCACCAAGGGTGCCTTGACCGGCGCCATCGCCTGCTCCAACTCCGGCGGCTTCTTCGGCGCCGAGTTGAAGTACGCGGGCTGGGACATGATCATTTTCGAGGGCGCCGCTCCCTCGCCGGTGTTCCTGTATGTCGAGAACGGCACCGCCCGCCTGCTGCCCGCCGACCATCTGTGGGGCAAGTCGGTCTGGGACACCGAGCACGCGATCAAGGCGCAGCTTCAGGACCCGCAGGTCCGCGTCTCGACCATCGGCGTGTCGGGTGAGAAGGGCGTCAAGTACGCCTGCATCGTCAACGACCTGCACCGCGCCGCCGGCCGTTCCGGCGTCGGCACCGTGATGGGCTCGAAGAACCTGAAGGCGGTCGCCGTGCGCGGCACGGAGGGCGTCAAGGTCCGCGACTTCAAGGAGTTCTTCGCGGCGTCGAACGCCGCCAAGGCCGTGCTGTCCGGCAACGCGGTGACGGGCCAGGGCCTGCCGACCTACGGCACGCAGGTCCTGATGAACGTCATCAACGAGACCGGCGCGATGCCGACGCGCAACCACCGCGACATCCAGTTCGAGGGCGCGCACAAGATCTCCGCCGAAGCCATGGCGGAAAAGCGCCCGACCGACGGCAAGTCGAACCTCGTCGCCAACCAGGCCTGCTTCGGCTGCACCATCGCCTGCGGCCGCGTGTCGATGATCGACAAGAACCACTACACCGTCCAGAACCGGCCGGAATACTGGGGTGCGTCGGGCGGCCTGGAGTACGAGGCGGCCTGGGCGCTGGGCTCCAACACCGGCGTGGATGACCTGGAGGCGCTGACCTTCGCCAACTTCATCTGCAACGAGCAGGGCTTTGACCCGATCTCGTTCGGCGCCACCGTGTCGGCGGCGATGGAGCTGTTCGAGATCGGCGCCATCACCACCGAGCAGACCGGCGGCATCGAGCTGCGCTTCGGCTCGGCGGAGGCCCTGACCCGGCTCGCCGAACTGACCGGCAAGGGCGAGGGCTTCGGCGCGGAGATCGGCCTCGGATCCAAGCTTCTCTGCGAGAAGTACGGCCATCCGGAGTTCCACATGGGCGTCAAGGGCCAGGAATTCCCGGCCTACGACAGCCGCGGCATCCAGGGCATGGGCCTGACCTACGCCACCTCCAACCGCGGCGCCTGCCACCTGCGCAGCTACACCGTGGCCTCGGAGATCCTGGGCATTCCGGAGAAGACCGACCCGCTGGCCACCGACGGCAAGGCCGGTCTGGTGAAGGCGTTCCAGGACGCCACGGCGGCCTTCGACAGCGCCGGCATCTGCATCTTCACCTCCTTCGCCTGGAGCCTCCAGGAGGTGGCCCCGCAGGTTGACGCGGCCATCGAGGGCGGCTGGAGCGTGGACCGTCTGGTCGAGACCGGCGAGCGCATCTGGAACCTGGAACGCCAGTTCAACCTCGCCGCCGGCTTCACATCCGCGGACGACACGCTGCCCAAGCGCCTGCTGTCCGAGCCGGCCAAGACCGGACCGGCCAAGGGCCGCGTGAACGACCTGTCCAAGATGCTGCCGGAATATTACGAGATCCGGGGCTGGACGGCGGACGGCATCCCGACCAACGAGACGCTGGCCCGGCTGGCGCTCTGACACCCTAAGTGCCCTCTCCCCTCTGGGGAGAGGGTTGGGTGAGGGGGCATTACGCCCGGCAGGGCGGAAAAGGCGAAACTCCTGGTCCGCCTTCGGCGCCCCCTCATCCCAACCTCTCTCCGCTTCCGGTCGCCTTCGGCGCCCGTCCCGCTTCGCGGGCCGGCTCCGAGCCCCCGAGGGGAGAAGGGCTTCCCTCAAAGGGGCAAGACCTCAATGCATTACGTCGTTCTCGGGGCGGGGCCGTCGGGCGTTGTCGCGGCGGAAACCCTGCGCAAGACCGATCCCAACGGCTCCATCACGCTCATCGGCGGCGAGAACGAGCCGCCCTATTCCCGCATGGCCATCCCCTACGTCCTGACCGGCAAGGTCCAGGAGGCTGGGACCTACCTGCGTAAGGCGCCCGACCATTTCGCCGCGAAGGGGATCGAGGTGCGCACCGGCGCGCGCGCGACCTCGCTGATGCCCGACAACAAGCGCATCGACTTCGCCGACGGCAGCCACCTGAAATACGACCGGCTGCTGGTCGCCACCGGCGCGCGCCCCGTGCGTCCGCCGATCCCCGGCCTCGACCTCAAGGGCGTGCACCACTGCTGGACGCTGGAGGACGCCCGCAACATCATCAAGCTGGCCGAGCCCGGCACCCACGTCGTGCTGATGGGCGCCGGCTTCATCGGCTGCATCGTGCTGGAGGCTCTGGCCGCGCGCGGCGTCCAGCTGACGGTCGTCGAGATGGGCGACCGCATGGTCCCCCGCATGATGAACCCGACCGCCGGCACGATGATCCGCCGCTGGTGCGAGGCCAAGGGCATCCGCGTCCTGACCGGCACGAAGATCAAGTCGCTCCAGAACGTCGCCGCCGAAAAGAGCCGGGGCATCTTCGGCTTCCTGAAGCGCAAGCAGCCGACCGTCGCCAGCGACACGCTGGACGTGGAACTGGACAGCGGCGAGATGCTGGCGGCGCACCTCGTGGTCGTCTCGGCCGGTGTGAAGCCGAACGTGGACTTCCTGGAGAACAGCGGCATCAAGATCGACCGGGGCATCATGGTGGACCGCTACATGCGGACCAGCGTGAACGACATCTACGCGGCGGGCGACGTGGCCCAGGGCTACGACTTCTCGACCAAGGCGCACGACGTGCACGCGATCCAGCCGACCGCGTCGGAGCATGGGCGCATCGCCGCGATGAACATGGCCGGCCACAACATCCAGTACAACGGCAGCCTTCTGATGAACGTGCTGGACACGGTGGGCCTGATCTCCAGCTCCTTCGGGCTGTGGGCCGGCGTGGACGGCGGCGATTCGATCGAGGTCGTGGACGACGCCAACTACAAGTACCTGAGCCTCCAGTTCGAGAACGACGTGCTGGTCGGCGGCACGGCCATCGGCCTGACCCAGCATGTCGGCGTGCTGCGCGGCCTGATCCAGACCGGCACGAAGCTCGGCCCCTGGAAGGCGAAGCTGAAGGCGGACCCGCACCGCCTCATGGAAGCCTACATCGCCCGCACCCATCTGACGTAAAGACCGCCCGAAGCCCTTCTCCCCTCCGGGGCTCGGAGCCGGCCCGCGAAGCGGGACGGGCGCCGAAGGCGACCGGAGGCGGAGAGTGGTTGGGATGAGGGGGCGGCCGATAGGCCGGAGGGGTTTTATGGAGATCGTCGTCAAGCTCTACGCCACGCTGGCCCAGCATCTGCCGCCGGGGGCCAAGCAGAACCAGATCAGGCTGGACCTGCCGGAGGACGCCACGCCGGGCCATGTCATCCACCGTCTGAACATGGCGCGGGAGAAGTGTCACCTCGTGCTGGTCAACGGCGTCTACATCGCGCCGAGCCAGCTCGACCACCACGCGCTGAAGCCGGGCGACGCGGTCGCCATGTGGCCGCCCGTCGCCGGCGGCTGATCGCGGCGCATGACCGTCAAGGACATGGCCCTGACCAGGGCCGACCTGCTGCGCCTTCTCCCCGGCGCGGTGGGCGCCCTGCCCTGGCGGGCCGAAGCCGACACCATCCACATCGGCAACGAGGACGACGCATCCGGCGTCGATCTGCGCATCGAACCCCTGCCGCCCCGCCGCTTCGGCCCCGTGGAGATCCCGCGCCTGCGCGTGTCCTTCGCCTTCCGAGGCTGGGACGAGGCGGAGCGGCGGGCCTTCCTCGCCCGCTTCGACCGTGCCTTCCAGCGCGGCGGCGGGTGAGTGCCGGGAACCGTCCGGCCCCGCTTCTGTTGCCAAGGTCCCGATGGAAAGAGGTGTCCGCCATGGATCAGAAGCAGCAACCGCAAAATCCCGCCTCCAACCGCAAGACCGACGTGGCCCCGCTGTGCGACGAGGCGAGCGGCGGCGGCGGGTCGGCGCCCGACACGCGCGACCGGGGCATGCCCGGCGGCTCGCCGGCCGATGAGCGCGACTGCGATCCCATCGCGCGCCCTACCCCGGACGAGGACAAGCCGTAGCCTTTCCGGGGCCGTCCCGATTTGGTCGTAGCCGCACCGCCGCGAGGCCGCTAAAACAAAGCCTCTCCCGGCACCAACAGGGCTGCGACCCGCATGCTGAAGCGCCTTTACGACTGGACCATGGCCAAGGCGGCCTCGAAGAACGCCACCACCTGGCTGGCGGGCGTCTCCTTCGCGGAAAGCTCGTTCTTTCCGATCCCGCCGGACCTTCTGATGGTTCCGATGGTGCTCGCCAACCGTCAGGCTGCGTGGCGCATCGCGACGATCTGCACCATCGCGTCGGTGGTGGGCGGCATCGCCGGCTACATGATCGGCTATTTCCTGTACGAGGCCATCGGCAAGGCGGTCATCGACTTCTACCACCTGAACACCCAGTTCGAGGTGCTGCGCCAGACCTTCGTCGATTACGGCGCGGAAATCCTCATCATCAAGGGCATGACACCGATCCCCTACAAGCTGCTGACCAACACGGCCGGCGTCGCGAAGCTGGATCTGTGGGTGTTCATCGGCGCGTCGGTGATCTCGCGCTCCATGCGCTTCTATCTGGTGGCGGCGCTGCTCTACTGGTTCGGCGAACCGATCCGCAAATTCATCGAGGAGCGCCTGACGCTCGTCACCACCGCCTTCGCCGTCGCGCTGATCGGCGGCTTCCTGGCCATCAAGCTGATCT
>JAEZID010000167.1 GCA_023416195.1 Pseudomonadota bacterium
CGAGGTTGCCGAGGCTGATGATGAAGTTGCCGTGATTGTTCATCTGCGGCGGGGTGACCGGGAACTTGTGCGCCTTGGTCTCGGTGAGGAAGACGAAATGGTCCTCGCGGGCCGGCGTGGTCAGCGGCGCGCCTTTGTCCTTCCAGTCGGGGATCAGCTCGTCCAGCGCGTGCGGCTCGAACACGGCGCCCGACAGCAGGTGGGCGCCGACCTCCGAACCCTTCTCGATCACGCAGACCGACAGCTCCTGCCCCGACTCGTTGGCGAGTTGCTTCAGGCGGATGGCCGCGCTCAAGCCGGACGGGCCGGCGCCGACGACGAGGACGTCGTATTCCATCACCTCGCGCGGATCGCGATCCATGACCCCAAATCTCCCGGTTGTCGTTGCCGCCGCCAGGATCCGATGCGGTATTCCCGGAGCGGTGGATGCCGTTCGCATCCGCCAAAATGGGTATCTAAGTCCATGTAAGACCACAGGAGCCGTGCTAAGGTCAAACGATGAGTGACCCAAGCCACAACCTTGCGGCCGACATCCTTGCCGCCCTGCGTTGGCACGCGGACATCGGCTGCGACGAGGCCATCAGCGACGAGGCCACGGACTGGACGACCTTCGCCGCCCGCCCGGCGGTTTCGCGCGCCCCCACGGCGCCGCCACCAAGCGTGGGCGGGGGCGTAGGTGGCGCGCGTCCATTCGCCGCGCCGACCACGACTCCGCGCGCCGCCTCCTACGCACCCGCCCCAGCCGCGTCCCAGCCGCTCGGCGCCAGCGAAGCCGGGGCGAGCGCGCGGGCGCGTGCCAAGGAGGCCCGGACGCTGGAGGAATTGGAAGCGGCCCTGCGCGCCTTCGACGGCTGCCCGCTGAAGGCGACGGCCATGAACACGGTGTTCGCCGACGGCAACCCCGCCGCCCGCGTCATGCTGATCGGCGAGGCCCCCGGCGAGGACGAGGACCGGCAAGGCAAGCCCTTCGTGGGGGTCAGCGGCAAGCTGCTGGATCGCATGCTGGCGCAGATCGGGCTGGACCGGAGCAACGTCTACATCAGCAACATCCTGCCCTGGCGCCCGCCCGGCAACCGTTCCCCCACCCAGGCCGAGATCGCCGCCTGCCTGCCCTTCCTGGAGCGGCATGTGGAGCTGATCGGCCCGAAGGTGCTGGTGCCGCTGGGCGGAACCTCGGCCAAGACGCTGCTGAACCGGGCGGAGGGCATCACGCGCCTGCGCGGGCAGTGGTTCGACTACCGCTCGCCCGGCCTGCCCGGCGCCGTGCCGGTCATTCCGATGCTCCACCCCGCCTATCTGCTGCGCAACCCCATCGCCAAGCGCGAGGCGTGGCGCGACCTGCTGGCCCTGAAACAGAAGATTCTAAACATTTAGAATATCGTTCTTTTTTGATCGTTTTCGGCGCAATTAGTCTTTCTTGCGGAGAGCGTAGATATTCGAAGCAATATCCAAGCACTCCAAACGATCGGTAAGAAATGAAAAAGTGCCGCCAGACGCATGCGCCGAACACGACAGAATGACGCATGACCTTGCGCCAATCGGGTCTTACGGTCGGGTTAGAGCGATTTTTCCAGATCAGCTAAGCTGCTGAAATCCATCGCGAATACGGGCCCCTCGACCGCGCGGTGCGAATCGTCTTCTTGCGGTTCGCGCGCCGAGAGGTTAGACCTTATTCCATGCTCCGGATATCTTGCAGTGCAGCAAAACCCGTCTCGCTGCGGCGGAAACTCCTGGGGGCTTTGGGAATGGCGGCCGTGCTGTGCGCGGCCCCCGACCCGGCCGGCGATTATCGCTCGGCCCAGGCCGCCCTTGTCATACACGCGCCGGATGGACGTCCCGTCATTCCGCCGGGCTTCGAACGCGCCGACCAGCCCCTGCTTCTGGCCGCGGACGCCGAGGCGCGTTCGGTCCAGCTGACGGAAGAGGACGCCCATCGCTATCGCCGCATCTTCGCCCTTCAGGAGCGGGGGGAGTGGGAGGCGGCCGACTGGGAAATCCGCCAGCTGAAGGACAAGCGGCTGGTCGGCTACGTGCTGCGCCAGCGCTACCTGCACCCCGACCGCAAGGCGAGCTACGACGAGCTGGCCGACTGGATGCAGCGCTTCGGCGACCATGCCGGGGCGGAGCGCATCCACAACCTCGCACAGCGCCGCCAGCCCGCCGGCCAGCGCGCGCCCAAGCCGCCGCGCGGCGACGACGGGGTGCGGCTGACCGGCTCGCTGGAGCGGCTCGGCGGCCTGCGTCCCGAACCCGATCCCTCGCCCGAGGAGAAGGTCACGGACGACAAGACGGCCGACGAGAGTGGAGCCGACGAGAAGGGCGCCGAGGCCGAAGCGGGCGAGAAGATCACCGTCGCGCCGCGCAGCCGCACCACCGCGCGCCCGCGCGCCGACCATTCCGCCGTCGCCCGCGTGCAGGAACTGCTGCGCGAAGGCAAGCCGGGCGCCGCCCTGGCCCTGCTCGGCCAGGACGAGGTCGGGCGCAACCTCGACTCGGTGCAGTACGACCGGGCGCGGGCGCGCGTCGCCGCCTCTCTCTACTACAGCGGCGAGTTGTCCCAGGCTCTGGCGCTCGCCTCGGCCAGCGCCGCGCGGTCGGGCGACGTCGTGACCGACGCGCACTGGATCGCCGGACTCGCCGCGTGGCGGCTGAAGCAGCACGACCGCGCGTCCCGCCATTTCGACGCCATGGCCGCCGCCCGGCCGCGCTCGCCCTGGATGGCCGCCGCCGCCGACTACTGGGCGGCGCGGGCGCACGCCAAGAAGGGCCGGAACGAGGAGGCGCGCGCCCACCTCGCCGCCGCCGCCCGCTTCCCGCACACCTTCTACGGCCTCGTCGCGCAGCGCACGCTGGGCGGCGTCGGCACCCTGCAATGGCAGGCTCCGGAGCTGACCGGCCAACACCTGAAGGCCCTGGCCGACAAGCCGTCCGGCGCCCGCGCCATCGCCCTGCTCCAGGCCGGCCAGCGCGACATGGCGGAGCTGGAGTTGCAGCGCATCCACCCGCGCGGCGACACGCTGGCCGAACAGGCGCTGGTGGCGCTGGCCGACCGGGCCGGGCTGCCGGCGCTGGCGCTCCAGGTCGGCAACGCGGTGACCGGACCGGACGGCGCGCCCTACACCGCCGCGCTCTACCCCCTGCCCTACTGGAAGCCGCGCGACGGCTTCGCCGTGGACCGCGCGCTGGTCTTCGCGGTGATGCGCCAGGAATCGCGCTTCGACCCGAAGCTGGTCAGCTCCGCCGGGGCGACCGGCCTCATGCAGATCATGCCGTCCACCGCCCAGCACGTGCAGGAGCGCAACGCCGACATCGGCGAGGCCGACGCCGGGCGCGCCGGCCTGTTCGACCCGGCCACCAACAAGGAGCTGGGCCAGCGCTACCTCGCGGAGCTTCTGAACAGCTCGGACATCGGCAACAACCTGTTCCTGATGGCCGCCGCCTACAACGCCGGTCCCGGCACGCTGATGCGCTGGCGCAAGGATCTGGCCGGGATCACCGACCCGCTTCTCTTCATCGAGAGCCTGCCCTACGCCGAGACGCGGGACTATGTTGAGAAGGTTCTCGCCAACTTCTGGATCTACCGCCTGCGCCTGGGGCAGGAGACGGGATCGCTGGACGCCGTTGCGGCCGGCGGCTGGCCGGTCTATATGCCGGTGGACGCCCGTCCGACCCAGGTGGCCAGCCATGCCGAAGATTGACGAGTCCCGCCCCTTTCTGCCGGTCAACATCGCCGTCGTGACCGTGTCCGACACGCGCACGCCGGAGGACGACCGTTCCGGCGACGCGCTGGTCGAGCGGCTGACCGGCGCCGGGCACGCGCTGGCCGCCCGCGTCATCGTCAAGGACGATATCGCCAGCATCCGCGCCCAGGTCCAGGCCTGGATCGCCGACCCGCGGATCGACGTGGTGCTGACCACCGGCGGCACCGGCGTGACGGGGCGCGACGTGACACCCGAAGCGGTCGAGGCCCTGTTCGAGAAGCCCATCCCCGGCTTCGGCGAGCTGTTCCGGTATCTCAGCTACGCCAAGGTCGGCACCTCGACGATCCAGAGCCGCGCCACCGGCGGCGTCGCCAACGGCACCTACATCTTCGCGCTGCCGGGGTCGCCCAGCGCCTGCCGCGACGCCTGGGACGACATCCTGGTCTGGCAGCTGGACAACCGCCACCGCCCCTGCAACCTCGTCGAACTGATGCCCCGGCTGCGGGAACATCAGGCCTGACGGCCCTGCCCCCTCCCCATCCCTCCCCCGCTTCGCGGGAGAGGGAGCCTTGTTCCCTTCATCGCCAAAGGCGGTGGAGGGTTAGGGAGAGGGCAAACGCACTGCCACAATGCCCGTGCTTTCCGCTCTCCACAGCGCCCTCACCCGCCTTCCGGCCTTCTCCGGCCTGCCGCCCGACGCGCTGGAACCAATGCCGCGCAAGGGCGTGGCGCACGACCATGTGCGGCTGAAGGGCCGGAGCCTCGTCGCCCGCGTGCCGCGCTGGAGCCAGCTGGACCTCGATCCCGCCGCCAACCTGAACCAGCAGGCCGCTGCCTTCCGCCGCGCGGCGCCCAGCGGCCACACGCCGGAACTGGTCGCCGTGCTGCCCCCGGACGACGGCCTGCCCATGGGGGCGCTGATCGTGACGGAGATCGCCGGCCGCTCCCCGCGCCTGCCCGGCGACATGCCGGCCATCGCCGAGGCTCTGGCCGCCCTGCACCGCCTGCCCCTGCCGGAGGCCGACGCGCGCCCGCCGCTGCCCTCCCCGGCCGATCCGGTCGCGGCGACCCTGGCGGTGGTCGAGCGGCAAGCCGTCTGGTTCGAGCGCGCCGGCCTGGAGCCCGCCGCCCTCGCCCGCATCAGGGCCGAGCTGGTAGACACGCGCGCCTTCACGCTCGACGCGCCCTCCCCGGTCCCGCTGGTCGGCAGCGACGTGCACCCCGGCAACTTCCTGATCGACACCGCCGGCAGGGCGTGGTTCACCGACCTGGAAAAGGCCCATTACGGGCATCCGGCCATCGACCTCGCCCACGCCAGCCTCTACACCTCGACCATGTGGGACCGGGAGGTGGCGGCGGCGCTCCGTCCGCAAGAGGTCACAGCTTTTCTGTCCGCCTGGGAGGCCGCCGTCCCCCCCGCGCTGGCCGAAGCCACCCGTCCGTGGCTGCGCCCCTTGCGGCGGCTCACCTGGCTGCGCACTTTGTCATGGATGGCGCGCTGGAAGGTGGAGGGTGCAAGCCTGTCGCCGGACATGCCGGACGCCCTGTCGGCCCATATGGACGCCCATGTGGCCGATGTTCTCCGTCCGGACACCGTCGAACGGGTAAGCCGCGATTGGCGGTAGCACCCCAGCGTTCCGCGTGGTTAATCATGGGTCAAGGAATGGCGCCTTACGCTTTCCCCTTCGGCCCTTTTTTTCGACACCCCCGGTGTGTGCAGGTGAGCGTGGCATGACGAAGTCCCGAGGCACGAATTTCCGAGGCACGAACTTCCGAGGCGGAAAAACGGCCCTGGCCGTGGTGCTTCTTTCGACGGTGGGCTGGCTGCCGGCGACCGGCGCCGGCGCTGCGCCCGGCGCGAACGCGCGCCTGCCCCTGACCTCGGCGACCGGCAGTTATCTGGCCGGCCGTTTCGCCCAGCATCAGGACGACTGGCGCGCCGCCGCGCAGTTCATGGCCCACGCCCTGTCGGCCGACCCCGGCGACATGGCCCTGCTCCGCCGCACCTACCTGCTGAAGCTGGGCGAGGGGCAGATCGACGC
>JAEZID010000237.1 GCA_023416195.1 Pseudomonadota bacterium
GCTGAAGCTGCGCCAGAGGATCGCGGGCGTGGGCGTCGAAGCCGGCCGAGATGAGCAGCAGTTCCGGCGCGAAGCCGTCCAGGGCGGGCAGGATGTCCCGCTCCATGGCCCGCCGGAACTCGACCGAACCGGAAAAGGGCGGCAGCGGCGCGTTGACGATGTTGCCGGCGACGCCGCGCTCCTCCGGGTGGCCGGTGCCGGGGTAGAGCGGGGACTGGTGGGTCGAGGCGAAGAACAGGTCCGGGTCGTCGGCGAACATGGCCTGCGTCCCGTTGCCGTGATGCACGTCGAAATCGACGACGGCGATGCGGGTCAGGCCGTGCCGGACGCGGGCGTGCAGCGCCCCCACGGCGATGTTGTTGAAGACGCAGAAGCCCATGGCACGCGCCGGCTCGGCGTGGTGGCCGCAGGGGCGGACCGCGCAGAAGGCGTTGTCCGCCTCCCCGCCGAGTACGGCGTCCACCGCCGCGACGACGGAACCGGCCGCCCGCAGCACGGCGGAGCGCGATCCGGGGGAGAGCAGGGTGTCGGCGTCGAGGCGCGCGTGGCCGGCTTCCGGCATGGCCGCCAGCACGGCGTCCACATAGGCCCGCTCGTGCACGCGGGTGAGCTGTTCGACGGTGGCCTCGGGGGCTGGGCGGCGTTCCAGGCGCCGGAACGGCTCCCGGTCCAGCACCTGGAACACGGTGTCCAGCCGCTCCGGCCGTTCCGGGTGTCCCGGTCCCGTGTCGTGGCCGAGGCAGTCGGGATGGGTGAAGATCAGAGTCGTCATGGCTTCCCTGGCCGGATTTTCTGGCCCGGCGGGGGCGCGCGGGCTGCGTCCCCGCCGGGAATGCTGGTTCAGTGGTGGACGTAGACCGGCTCCGCCTCGCGCGGGCGGTCGGCGGGGGCCAGGTCGTCGAGTTGCAGCCGGGTGAAGTCGCGGGCGCTGACCACCCCGACCAGCGTGCCGTCGTCGAGCACCGGCAGATGCCGGATGTGGTGCCGCACCATGAGCTGGAGCGCGTCGTGCAGGCTGTCGGTGGGGGAGCAGGTCACCGGGTTTCGGGTCATCAGCTGCGACACCGGCAGGCGCAGAAGCCCCGGCCCCTTGTCGAGCAGCGCGTGGACGATGTCGCGTTCGGAGAGCAGGCCGGCCAGGGCGTTGCCTTCCGTGCGGCAGACGTCCTTGACCACGAGCGCGCTGATGTTTTCCGACTTCATCAGCCCGATCGCCTCGTCGATGGTGGAGCCCGACCGGACCGCGACGATCCTGGGCTCTTTGGTGCGGAGAATGTCCTCGACCCTCATGGCGTGCTCTCCCTTGGTTGATCGCTCCCTGCACGTCGATGGGCGCCTGTGCGCGGCATCGCAGAATTGTGGTATACCAAATACTGTATGGCAGTCAAACAATTTCGCGGGCGGACGGTTCGCGCATTGGGGGAGGACGCGAAAAAGGCGGCCCCGGTCGGTGGGCCGCCTGTGCTTCGCGATTTGGTGGTTCGCGCGCGTGTCCCGCGCCGTCAGGTCAGCGGCAGGACGAGCTGGAAGGATTTGATGCTCATCCGCTTGCGGTGATAGAAGCGGTGGGCGTCGCCGCGCTGCACGCCGGAAATGATCTCCAGCTGCGCGCAGCCGCGCTCGCGCGCTTCCCCGGTCAGCCAGTCGAACAACTTGTCGCCCAGCCCCAGCGAGCGGTGCTTCGAGGACGTGACCAGATCCTCGACATACATGTAGCGGCCGCGCGACAGCGTCTCGTGAACGCGAAAGCCGCCGCAGCCCGCGACGTCGCCGCCGACCCGCAGAACCGCCAGATTGTAGCCGTCGTCCATCTGCCGGCGAACCTGATCGCGAAAGGCCGTCGCGTCGGTCAGATGGGTGCGGAGTTCCCGAATGACCTCGAAACTCGCCACGATGTCATCGTCGGTTCGCGCCAGCGAGACCTCGATCGCTTGTCCGTCCATGATGCGTCTTTCCTCCCCTGAGTTGGTTCCGGCCGGGATTTTGATCCCAGACGAAATACGGTATACCAAATATTTTGGCTGCACAAGACGCGCTCGGGACATTTTCGGGACGGGCGCCATGGTGCCGGTCAGCGCCATCGCCCTGTTCCCCGGACAGGCAGCGAAGCGCGTGGATCCCGCGCTTCTGAAGCGGCTGATAATCGGGATCGACGCCGCGCTGACCGTCTATTTCTTCTGGATCGGACACTGATGGGGAGCTGATCGGGCGGCGTCGAGAAGTCCCCAATTTCCGCGTTGACACTTGGCATATGGTATACCAAACTCAGTATTCGTTGGCGGGGCCGATGGATGCCCCAGCGAACCACTCCGGGCGGACCGATCCCCGAGGGGCGGCGGCTGGAGACCGTCGATCCCGGCGGGGCGCAGTGGGACGGCTTCGGCCCGGAGCGGGCGATTGGCTGCGTGGTCTACCCGGCGACCGAGGTGGTCGAGCCGGGGGTGATCCAGCACATCTATGGCGACAAGTTCCCGCTCGGCGAGCCGGACGGCGGCACGTCGGCGCGGGTGGTTGCCCTGTCGGAGGCGATGGCGGCGGGGGGCTTGCGGGCGCCGGTTCTGGAGCGCATCCGCGACGAGATCTGGCTGAAGCTGTGGGGCAACCTGTGCTTCAACCCGATCAGCGCGCTGACCCACGCCACGCTGGAGGTGATCTGCGCCGATCCGGGGACGCGGGCGGTGGCCAAGGCGATGATGCTGGAGGCGCAGGCGATCGCCGAGCGCATCGGGG
>JAEZID010000281.1 GCA_023416195.1 Pseudomonadota bacterium
GGCAAGGGAACCACTCGGGCGCTATCGAAAGAGGTAAGGTTCTCTTAATCAGTGTTTGACACGCTCGCCCCGTACCTGGAATGGCCCGTACCGGCGGCTTTGTGCAAGCCGCTTCCCCGGACGGCCGGCCGGAAACGCGCCATAACATCAGGCTGGGGACCGCGACATGGATGATCTGCTCTCCGAATTCCTGACGGAAACGAACGAAAACCTGTCGGTCCTCGACGTCGAGCTGGTCCGACTGGAGCAGAATCCCAACAACCCGGAACTGCTCTCGAACATTTTCCGTCTCGTCCACACCATCAAGGGCACCTGCGGCTTCCTCGGCCTGCCGCGCCTGGAAAAGGTCGCGCACGCGTCGGAAAACGTGCTGGGCAAGTTCCGTGACGGCGAGCTGACCATCACCCCGGAAGCGGTGTCGCTGATCCTTCAGGCGCTGGACACCATCAAGAGCCTGCTCGCCGTGCTGGAGGCCACCGAGGCCGAACCGCCCGGCGACGATCTGCCGCTGATCGGCCGTCTGAACGATTGCGCCGAAGGCAAGCTGAGCGGCGGCGGAGCCTCGGCCGCCAAGCCCGCCCCGGCCACCGAACCGCCCCCGGCCCCGGCCGTCGCCGCCGCTGATGAGCCCGTGGTGGCGTCCTCCGGCAACGTCACGCTGGACGAGCTTGAGGCGCTGTGGAACGCCACCCCCGGCCCGACCAGCACCGCTCTGGCCCCGGTGACGCCGGAGCCGGCCGAGGAGCCCGCCCCCTCCCAGGATCTCGTCGTGCCGGAGCCAGAGCCCGCGCCGGCCGCCGCCAAGGTGCCGGCCCCGGTCGAGAGCGGTGCCGGCGGCGCCGGCGCCGGTGGTGACGGCGGCGCGAAGGAATCGGCGGTCGCCGCGCAGACCATCCGCGTCAACGTGGATCTGCTCGAAAACCTGATGACCATGGTGTCGGAGCTGGTGCTGACCCGCAACCAGCTGCTCCAGATCCTGCGCTCCCAGAAGGAGAGCGAGTTCGCGGCCCCGCTGCAACGCCTGAACCACGTCACGTCGGAGCTGCAGGAAGGCGTCATGAAGACGCGCATGCAGCCCATCGGCAACGCCTGGGCCAAGCTGCCGCGTCTGGTGCGCGATCTGGCGCACGAGTTGGGCAAGAAGATCGACCTCCAGATGCTCGGCGCCGACACCGAGCTGGACCGCCAGGTGCTGGAGCTGATCAAGGACCCGCTGACCCACATGGTGCGCAACTCGGCGGACCATGGCCTGGAAATCCCGGCCGACCGCCTGCGCACCGGCAAGTCGGAGACGGGCCGCATCACGCTGAACGCCTATCACGAGGGCGGCCACATCATCATCGAGATCCAGGACGACGGTAAGGGCCTGGCGATCGACAAGATCAAGCAGAAGGCCATCCAGAACGGAATGGCCACGGAGAGCGAGCTGGCGGCCATGTCCGACCAGCAGATCATCCAGTACATCATGAAGCCCGGCTTCTCGACGGCCGTGAAGGTCACCAACGTGTCCGGCCGCGGCGTCGGCATGGACGTGGTCAAGACCAACATCGAGAAGATCGGCGGCACCATCGAGATCAAGTCGACCCAGGGCAAGGGCTCGACCTTCGTCATCAAGATCCCGCTGACGCTGGCCATCGTCTCCGCCCTGATCGTGGAGTGCGCGGGCGAGCGCTTCGCCATCCCGCAGATCAGCGTGGTCGAGCTGGTGCGCGCCGCCACCGACAGCGAGCACACCATCGAACGGCTGAAGGGCACGCCGGTCCTGCGCCTGCGCAACCGCCTGCTGCCGCTGGTGTCCTTGCAGGAACTGCTGCGCCTGGACGACCAGGAGGGCAAGACCAAGCGGGACGACGACGAGACCTTCATCGTCGTCACCCAGGTCGGCACCTACACCTTCGGCATCATGGTCGACCGCGTGTTCGACACGGAGGAAATCGTCGTGAAGCCGGTGGCGCCGATCCTGCGCCACATCGAGATGTTCTCCGGCAACACGATCCTGGGCGACGGCTCGGTCATCATGATCCTCGACCCCAACGGCATCGCGTCGGCGACCGGCGAG
Source organism: Pseudomonadota bacterium (assembly GCA_023416195.1). Lineage (GTDB taxonomy): Bacteria > Pseudomonadota > Alphaproteobacteria > Azospirillales > Azospirillaceae > Azospirillum. Next base: position 2,060 of record JAEZID010000281.1, read on the forward strand.
ATGACCATGGGCGAGAACGTCACCAAGGAGGCCACCTCCGTCCAGGCCCAGCGCCAGGAGGACAAGATGGCCCTGCTGCTGTTCCGCGCCGGCGAGGGTGCGCCCAAGGCGGTGCCGCTGTCGCTGGTCGCCCGCCTGGAGGACGTGGACCTCGCCTCGGTCGAGGCGTCCAATGGCATGCCGGTCGTCCAGTACCGCGGCAAGCTGATGCCGCTGGTTCCCATCGACCCCGGCTTCATGATGGGCCAGGAGGGCCGCCAGCCGGTGCTGGTCTTCGCTGACGGCGACCGTTCCATGGGCCTGATCGTGGACGAGATCGTGGACATCGTGGAGGAGCGGCTGGTCGTCCAGCTGACCGCCGAGCGTCCGGGCCTGATGGGCTCGGCCATCATCGCGGGCAAGGCGACGGATGTGATCGACGCCGGCTTCTTCCTGACCCAGGCCTACAAGGACTGGTTCGGCTCCTCCTCCAGCGACGCGTTCGAGGAAGAGAAGTCGCAGCGTGTCCTGCTGGTGGATGACAGCCCGTTCTTCCGCAACCTGCTGACCCCGCTGCTGTCGGTGGCCGGCTACGACGTGACGGCGGTGGAGAACGCCAACGAGGCGCTGGCGCTGTGCGAGGCGGGCGAGGACTTCGACGTCATCGTCTCCGACATCGAGATGCCGGGCATGAGCGGCTTCGACTTCGCCGAGGCGGTGCGCCACGGCAGCCGCTGGAGCGGAATCCCGATGGTCGCGCTGTCCAGCCACGCCAGCCCGCGCGATCTCGACCGCGGCCGGCAGGCCGGCTTCACCGACTACGTCGCCAAGTTCGACCGTGACGCGCTGCTCTACACCCTGCAGCAGACGCTGTCCGAGCAGAAAGGTGCCGCATGAGCAACGCCAAGCTGCCCACCACCACGACCAAGAAGGCCAAGGGGGACGAGATCGTCTCCGGCGGCAATCAGGACTACGTGACCATGACCATTGCCGACCAGATGTTCGGCATTCCGGTCCTCCAGGTCCAGGACGTGCTGGGTCACCAGCGGATCACCCGCATCCCGCTGGCCCCGCCGGAGGTCGCCGGCTCGCTGAACCTGCGCGGCCGCATCGTCACCGCCATCGACGTGCGTCTGCGCCTCGGCCTGTCGTCGCGTCCGAAGGACAAGCCCGGCATGTCCATCGTCGTGGACCTGCGCGGCGAGCTGTACAGCCTGATGGTCGATTCGGTGGGCGAGGTGCTGAGCCTCTCCAACGACGATTTCGAGCGCAACCCGGCCACCCTGGATCCGCGCTGGCGCGAGGTGTCCACCGGCATCTACCGGCTGAACGGACAGCTGATGGTGGTGCTCGACGTGCCGCGTCTGCTGAATTTCACCAACATGGAAGCGGCCTGAGGCTAACATCCCCGGTCAGCGCACGAAGCCCGAGGCCTGTTCGATATGAAATCCTGTCTGGTGGTCGATGACAGCCGCGTGGTCCGCAAGGTCGCGCGGAAAATCCTGGAGGAACTGAACTTCGCCTGCACCGAGGCGGAGGACGGCAGGCAGGCCATGGAAGCCTGCGCGCGGCAGATGCCCGACGCCATTCTGCTGGACTGGAACATGCCGGTCATGACCGGCATCGAGTTCCTGCGCCGGCTGCGCAAGATGAGCGGCGGGGACTTCCCCAAGGTCGTCTTCTGCACGACGGAAAACGATCTTGCCCACATCCAGGAGGCGCTGTCGGCCGGGGCCAACGAATACATCATGAAGCCCTTCGACAGCGACATCATCCAGATCAAGTTCCAGCAGGTCGGGTTGCTGTGACGCACCCGTCCTCCACGCCCCTGGCGTCGAAAGGCTGACCGTTCCATGTCCGACCGCTTCGGCAGCAGACCTCCCCTCGGCACCACCGCGGCGCCCGCGCCGGCCGGCGCGGACCCCGTCCGCGTCATGGTGGTGGACGATTCCGCCGTCATTCGCGGCCTGCTGACCCGCGCCCTGGAAGGCGATTCGGACATCCGCGTCGCCGCCTCCGTTGGCGACGGGCAGATGGCCGTCAATTCGCTCCAGCGCAACTCGATCGACGTCATCGTGCTCGACATCGAGATGCCGGTGATGGACGGGCTGACCGCCATTCCGAAGCTGCTGGCGGTGGCGCCGCAGGTGAAGATCATCATGGCCTCGACGCTGACGCTGCGCGGGGCCGACATCTCCATGCGCTGTCTGTCGGCGGGCGCCGCCGACTACATCCCCAAGCCCACCTCGACCCGCGAGCTGGGCGGGGCGGAGGACTTCAAGCGCGAGCTGGTCTCCAAGGTGAAGGCGCTGGGCGCCGCCGCCCGGCGCGCCGGGTCCCGCACGCGCGGCGAGCTGCGCCCGCTGACCCCGGTCGCGACGCCCGCCTTCGCCAAACGCGAGCCCGGCCCGGTGACTCTTCGCCCGGTGGCCCCGACCGCCACGCAGGCCAAGCCCGACATCATCGCCATCGGCAGCTCCACCGGCGGCCCGCAGGCTCTGTTCGAGGTGCTGAGCCATCTGAAGACCGGCGTCACCCAGCCGATCCTCATCACCCAGCACATGCCGGCCACCTTCACCACCATCCTGGCGGAGCACATCACCCGCCAGTGCGGCCTGAACGCCCAGGAGGCGAAGGACGGCGAGCCCATCGTGAACGGCCGCTGCTACATCGCGCCCGGCGACTTCCACATGCTGGTGGCGCAGCGCGGCGGGGCGAACGTCATCGCCCTGACCAAGGACCCGCCCGAGAATTTCTGCCGTCCGGCGGTGGATCCGATGATGCGCTCCATCCTGCGGGCCTACGGGGGCCGCAAGATTCTGGCCTGCATCCTGACCGGGATGGGCCAGGACGGGCTGAAGGGCTGCACCGAGGTGGTCAATGGTGGCGGCACCCTGATTGCCCAGGACGAGCCCACCAGCGTCGTCTGGGGCATGCCGGGCGCGGTGGCGCAGGCGGGCATCTGCTCGGCCGTTCTGCCGCTGAAGGAAATCGGCCCCTACATCCGCAAGTTCGCCACGAGGGCAGCATGAGAGTCGAAGATTTCGACATGTTCTCCACGCTGCTCAAGCAGCGGTCGGGCCTCGTCCTGACGAAGGACAAGGCCTACCTGCTGGAGTCCCGGCTGATGCCGGTGGCGCGCAAGTGGAACATGAAGGGCCTGGACGAGCTGGCCACCACCGTGCGCACGCGCAAGGACGAAGCCCTGCTGCGCGACATCACGGAGGCGATGACCACCAACGAGTCGTCCTTTTCCGCGACCAGAAGCCGTTCGACCAGTTCAAGCAGCTGGTCCTGCCCAAGCTGCTGGAAACCCATGCGTCCCGGCGCTCGATCCGCATCTGGTCGGCGGCGTCCTCCTCGGGGCAGGAGGCCTATTCGCTGGCCATGCTGCTGGCCGAGGAAGGGCCGAGGCTGGCCGGCTGGCGCATCGAGATCGTCGGCACCGACATCTCCGCCGAGATGGTCGAGCGCGCCAAGTCCGGCGTCTACACCCAGTTCGAGGTGCAGCGCGGCTTGCCCATCCAGATGCTGGTGAAGCATTTCAAGCAGCAGGGCGACAAGTGGCAGATCAGCCAGCAGCTGCGCCAGATGGTGTCTTTCCGCGAATGGAACCTGCTGACCGACCTGTCGCCGCTCGGCCAGTTCGACGTGGTGTTCTGCCGCAACGTGCTGATCTATTTCGACCAGCCGACCAAGGCCAAGGTTCTGGAGGCCATCGCCCGCCAGATGCCGCCCGACGGCGTGCTCTATCTGGGCGGCGCGGAAACCGTGCTCGGCATCACCGACCGCTTCAAGCCGGTCGAGGGCCAGCGCGGCCTCTACAGCCTGGGCGGCTTCTCGACGGCGGGCCTGCGCGCGGCGATCTGAGTTTTTGCGGGGTTTCGTTAAAGAGGGACCTTGGCATGCACCTTGACCGCCTCGACCATCTCGTGCTGACCGTCCGCGATCTGTCGGCCACGGTCGATTTCTACACGCGCGTGCTGGGCATGACCGAAGTCACCTTCGGCCAGGGCCGCAAGGCGCTGCAATTCGGCAATCAGAAGATCAACCTGCACGAGGCCGGCCGGGAATTCGAGCCCAAGGCGAAAACGCCCGTTCCCTGCTCCGCCGACCTCTGTTTCATCACGGCAACGCCCATCGCCGACGTTCAGGCGCATCTTGCCGCCCACGGCGTGCCGGTGGAGGAAGGGCCCGTGCCGCGCACCGGCGCCATTGGCCCCATCACCTCCGTCTACGTCCGGGACCCGGACGGCAATCTGATCGAAATCAGCAACTGTTAGCAAGCACGGGCGGGCGTCAGCCCGCCGCCTGCTGGGCCTGCTGCGGCGTGCGGGGCAGCGCGCCGGCGTCCTCGTGCGGGTCGCGCAGCACATAGCCGCGGCCCCACACCGTCTCGATGTAGTTGTCGCCCTGCGTCGCGTTCGCCAGCTTCTTGCGCAGCTTGCAGACGAACACGTCGATGATCTTCAGCTCCGGCTCGTCCATGCCGCCGTAGAGATGATTCAGGAACATCTCCTTGGTCAGCGTCGTGCCCTTGCGCAGGGACAGCAGTTCCAGGATGCCGTATTCCTTGCCGGTCAGGTGCAGCGGCTGGCCGTCCACCTCCACCGTGCGGGTGTCTAGGTTCACGGTCAGGCGGCCGGTGCGGATGATGCTGTCCGAATGGCCCTTGGACCGGCGGACGATCGCCTGGATGCGGGCGATCAGCTCGCGCTTGTCGAACGGCTTGGTCAGATAGTCGTCGGCGCCGAAGCCCAGGCCCTTGATCTTGTGGTCCAGTTCCGACAGTCCCGACAGGATCAGGATCGGCGTGGTCACGCGCGCCGCGCGCAGACGGCGCAGCACCTCGTACCCATCGATGTCCGGCAGCATCAGGTCGAGGATGATGATGTCGTAATCGTAAAGCTTGCCGATTTCGAGCCCGTCCTCACCCAGGTCGGTAGAATCGACGATGTAGCCCTCGGACTGGAGCATCAGTTCGATGCTCTTCGCGACGGACGAATCGTCCTCAACCAGCAGAACCCTCATGGCGATATCCCGACGTTTGGTGGCGCGTTTCTGGCAACCCGAACCGGTGTTGTGCCGGGCGTCCTATCCTTAACAGATGAGTCCGCCTGTTTACACAAGTTAACAGACGATTCAGCTTAACGCCAGAGGCATGGCACTTCATTTAACGTTAATGATTGCGGATGATGATGGGCCGAAGCGGTCGAGACGCCGTTGCCGCCCGTGGCTGGCACCCCGTCCCGACCACCCCGTCAACGTCCGCGAAACAGCAAAGCCGTGCCCGCCGACGTCGCCCGCCTCATCCAAGAAATCGACGCCCTTCCTGGCTACAGCCGGTTCGGGCGGGTCACCGCCGTGCTCGGCCTGATGGTCGAGGTCGGCGGAATCGAAAAGGAACTGTCCGTCGGCGGCCGCTGCATCGTGGAAACGCGCGACGGACGCCATGTACCTTGTGAGGTCGTCGGCTTTCGGCAAGGGCGCGCAATGCTTATGCCATTGGGAGCCCTTGACGGCGTCGGGCTGGGCTGCCGCGCGCTGGTGGCGGACGGACAACCCTCCGTCTTCCCGTGCGACGCATGGCTGGGTCGCGTCGTCAACGCGCTGGGCGAGCCGGTGGACGGCAAGGGGCCGCTGCCCAAGGGGCCGCGCGGCGTGCCGATCCGCAACACGCCGCCGTCCGCCCATTCCCGCGCCCGCGTCGGCGAGAAGCTCGACCTCGGCATCCGCGCCATCAACGCCTTCCTCACCTGCTGCCGTGGCCAGCGCATGGGCATCTTCGCGGGGTCCGGCGTCGGCAAGTCGTCGGTCATGTCGATGCTCGCCCGCTTTTCCGCCGCCGAGATCGCGGTGATCGGCCTGATCGGCGAACGCGGCCGCGAGTTGCAGGAATTCATCACCGAGGATCTGGGCGAGGAGGGTCTTGCCCGGTCCATCGTCGTCTGCGCCACGTCGGACGAGGCGCCGCTGATGCGCCGTCAGGCGGCCTACCTGACTCTATCCGTCGCCGAGTATTTCCGCGACGAGGGCCGCGACGTGCTGTGCATGATGGACAGCGTCACCCGCTTCGCCATGGCCCAGCGCGAAATCGGCCTGTCGGCCGGCGAGCCGCCGACGACCAAGGGTTACCCGCCGACCGTCTTCGCCGAACTGCCGCGCCTGCTGGAGCGCGCCGGTCCGGGCATGGCCGGGTCCGGCTCCATCACCGGCCTGTTCACCGTGCTGGTGGAAGGCGACGACCACAACGAGCCCATCGCCGACGCGGTGCGCGGCATCCTGGACGGTCACATCGTTCTGGAACGCCAGATCGGCGAGCGCGGGCGCTATCCGGCCATCAACATCCTGCGCAGCGTGTCGCGCACCATGCCCGGCTGCAACACGCCGATGGAAAACGAGCTGGTGACCCACGCCCGGCGCCTGATGTCGTCCTACGACAACATGGCGGAGATGATCCGTCTGGGCGCCTACCGCAAGGGGTCCGACCCGCAGGTGGACGAGGCCATCCATTACAATCCCGCGCTGGAATCCTTCCTCAAGCAAGGGAAGCGTGAAGCGACCGACCTCGCCACCAGCTATTCCATGCTGGCCGCGATCTTCGGCATTGAAGAATGGCCGCCGCAGCAGCAATGAGCAGCTTGAAGAACATCATCCGCCTGCAAAAACAGCAGCTGGACGAGAAGCGGCGCAATCTGGCCGAGCTTCAGAACCTCTCCGACCGCCTGAAGGCGGAGCTTGAGCGTCTGAAGGAAGAGGTCGCCGCCGAACAGGCGGCGGCGCGCGACAACCCCGAATTCGCCTTCAGCTACACCAACTTCGCCAGGGCTGCGATGGAGCGGGGCAAGCGCCTGACCCTGTCGATGGGGCAGGTGGACATCCAGATCGCCGTCGCCACCGACCAGATGGCCGAGGCCTTCCAGGAGTTGAAGCGCTACGAACTCGCCGAGGAAGAGCGGCTGAAGCGCGAAAAGGACAAGCTGAAGCGCAAGCAGGCGGAGATGCTGGACGAAACCGCGCTGGTCGGTTTCCGCCGCCGTCAGGCCGAGGAAAGCGCGGCGGAATCCTGATCCTTCCTGTCTACAGGTACAGGGCGACCGCCGTCAGCACGCCCAGCGCGGCGAAGCTCAGCCCCGCCAGAAAGCGCGCGCCGAACTTCAGCAAATCCTCGGTCTCCCGCGCCAGCCGTTCGGCATCCGGAGTCCAGAAGTTCTTGGCCTTCATGTCGTACTCCCGTCTCTGCCCCCCATTCCGCGCGTTTTCCGCGTCGTTCCACCAATGGAATCTCGTGTCGCGGTGCCGCAGCGCAATGTGTCTTTCGTCAAGCAACGGTTCGGCCTTGCGGGAGTCGCTCCCTCGGTGGTCTTAGGCCGTGAGGGTGCGCAGGGCAGGCGGTTCGTGGAACCAAAGGGTCAGATCGGCCGCATCCGCGCGAACAGCTGCGGGTTGTCCCAGTTGGGCTGACGGTCCTCGACAACCACGCGGTGGGGCAGGGGCTCCGTCCGTTCCGCCGTCACTTCCGCCCAGCGCGGCACCAGCTCATTGTTCAGGTCGTCCAGAACGGCCAGGGCCAACGCTTCCAAACCGCCCGCAACACCGCTCAACGCCCCCAAATAGGCGGCGAAACCCTGTGGCTCGGCCACCACGCGGTCCGGCACGTAGCGCACCGCCAACCGGGTGCCCGCCATCGGCTCGCCGGCCAGCTCGACCAGATAGTCGTAGCGGGCGTCCGGATTCGGCGTGGTGCTCAGCAGGTCGCGGCGGTGCATGCGGAATGACCTGTCAGGCCGTGACGTTCTGTCCGCGCGAGCCCGCGCGGGTCAGCTTTACCCAGCATTTGGCGCCGGATTGGAAGGACAGGCCGCCGGTGTAGCCCACCGCGCGGATGCTGTCGGCGAAGATCTGGATCAGGTCCAGGCGGAATTCCGGTGGCAGGGCCGTGTGGCTGCGCAGGATCAGGTCGAAGCGGTTCGGCCGCACCAGCCCGTCCAACTGCATCGGCCCCAGCCGGCTGAGGTCTAGGTCCAGCAGGAAGCGGCTGCCCTTCGGCCCGCCCTCGCGCTTGTCCCCGCCGTCCTCCTCGTCGTTCACGGGATGCACGTAGAGATGGATGGGCTTCGGGCCGTTGCTGTCCATCATTGGCAGCGTGTAGGGCCGCCAGTCGCCGGGCAGGGGCTCGCTGGCCTGCCGTTGCAGGCCCCTGAACTCCTGCTCCAGCTGCGACAGCAGGTCGCCGCGCCCGCCCCGCTCCAGGGCCGAGGCCGCATCGTCGCCCAGCCACGCGCGCGCGTCGCCGCCCTTGATCGCCGACAGCAGGAAGGTCATGGCCGCGCTCAGCTTGCGGTTCGGCTGCGGCATGATGGTGCTGAGCAGGGTTTGCGCCGCCACCCGGTCCAGCCCGGCCAGCGTGGTCAGCAACTGCCTCATGGCCGGCCAGTCGCGCTCGCTCATCGGCGCCAGTTCGGGCGGGGGTGGGGCGGTCGCCTGCAACGCCTTGGCCGGATCGGTCAGCGCGGCGGTGACCTTGGTGCCCTGCGGCAGGCTCGCCTGGACGTTCAGCGCCAGCATGCCCTGTCTGGTCGCCAGGATCGGCTGCCCCTGCGGCGTCGAGCCCGCCACCGTGCCTCTCAGCAGCGGCGCGTCCGCCGCCGTGTCATCCGATATGGGGGCCGGCGCCGGGGTGTCCTGCGCCGTCGGCTTCGGCTGCGCTCCGGCTCCTTCGCCCCCGTTTCCCGCCTTGCCCAGCTGTTTCGGCTGTTCGGGTGGCGGTGTGACGGTCAGGATCTTCAGCGCGACGGTGCTGCCCTTCGGCAATTCCGGTTCCGGCGCCGCCGTGCTCCCGCGCTCCGGAGCCGCCATGGTTGGCGTTTCGGCGCCGGGATGCGCCGCGTTCCCGCCCAGCTGCACCGGCGTGTCGAGCATCGGCTTCCCGGTCGGCAGGTTGCCCATGGGCGCGCTGGCGGGCGCGCCGGCCGGTGCCGGGCTTCCCTGCGACGTTGCCGCCGGAGTCTGCGGCGACGATGGTGTCGGCGCCTGCGGTGGCAGCGGCGTTTGCGGGACGGCGTTCTGCCCCGGCATAGCCGGCGCAGCGCCGGGCGGGGTGGCTGGCTTCGGCGTCGCGGCGATCACCAGCGCCGGAACGACGCTGCCCGGCACCAGCAAGGGCAGCGTCGTTCCGGCGCTGGGTGTGGGCGGGGTCAGGTTCGGCAGGATGACGCTGGGCGTCGCCCCGGCTCCCGCCTGCGGCGTTTGCAGCCCTCCGGTGGCGGGTGTCGGCACCGCCGTGGGCTGCAACAGGATCAGCGCCTTCGCCGCCGGCGCCGGCCCGGTCCCGGCCTGTGTCTGGCCCGGCGTGATCTGAAGCGTCACCGGCTTGTCCGGCGGCAGCGGCGTTTCGGTCTTCAGCAGGATTTCCCCGGCGGAGGTCCGCACGCGGGTCAGCCCCTCCGGTGTCTCGCCCGCCACGGTGCCGGTCAGCACCATCGGACGCGCCACGTCCTGAAGCCGCTCGGGCAGCTTCTGCACCGTGACCTCGGCCACCGGCACCGGGGTCGCGGCCGGTGCCGTGGGCGCCGCCACCGGCGGGGCGACGGGGGGAGGGGCCGCCGGGCCTCCCATTAGCCCGCCCTTATGAGCCGTTCAGCAGCCGCTGTGCGATGGCCTGCACGTCCCTGGCGGCGTCGCTGGAGGGAGAGCGGGTCAGCAGGGGCGCCTGGTTGCGGATTGCATCGCGCACCTTCATGTCGCGGCGGATGATGCCGGCCAGACCCGGCTTGTACTTCAGGAAGTTCTGGCAGGCCTTCAGGATGGTGCCGTAGGTCCGCTCGCCGTCCTTCACGCTCTGCGCCATGTTCACCACGACGCGCAGGTCGGCGGCCGGGTTGGTGGCGTGGGTCAGCTTGATGAAGGCGTAGGCGTCGGTCAGCGAGGTCGGCTCGTCCGTCGTCACCACCAGCGTGATGCCCGCCGGGCCGGACAGGGTGCGCACCGTGCGGTCCACGCCGGCGCCCATGTCCATGACCACGCAGTCGTAGCTGCGCGCCAGCTCCAGCAGGTCGTTGCGCAGGCCGGACAGGCGCTGGCTCGGCAACTGCGCCAGCGTGCCCGACCCGGACCGGCCGGCGATGATGTCGAAGCCGGTGTCGGGGAACTTCTGCGCCGCCTTGCCCAGCGTCACCTGGCCGTTGATGACGGCGCCAAGATCGTTCTTCGGCTGGAAGCCAAGCTGGATGTCCACGTTCGCAAGGCCGAGGTCGCCGTCGAACAGCAGCGAGTTCTTGCCCATCTTGGTCAGCGCGTGGGTCAGCGTGATCGAAAACCACGTCTTGCCGACGCCGCCCTTGCCGCTGGCCACGGCGATCACGTTGGCGCCGCGCAGCGGGCGAACGTTCTTGAGGGCGGCCGGAAACACCGGATCGGTCATGGGATGGTCCTCGACGAGGGAGAGCGGACAGCTTTTTTCTTGGAAGACGAGGAAGCCGGCTTGGCCGCACCGCGCGGGGCCTTCTCCTCAACGGGGATCATCAAACGGGCGAGCGCCACCGGGTTCAGCGGCGTGAGCCCTTCCGCCACCTTCGACGAAACGCTGGCGTCGCAGAAGGCCATGCGCGCACGCTGCGCGGTCAGCAGCAGGCCGCCGAGGCGCCGCGCCATGTCCAGCCGGGTGACCAGCATCCGCCGCACCCCCAGCGCCTTGAAGGCCAGCGCCATGTCGGCGGCTTCCATGGCGTCCAGGCCGGCGGGCAGGACCAGGATCGGTTCGGCCTCCCCGGCGGAGAGCAGCGCCTTCAGGTCGGCCATGTCCTCGGCGTCGTAGGGGTTGCGCCCGGCGGTATCGACCAGCACCACGTCCACGCCCCGGTTGACCTCGAAGGCGCCGGACAGCGCGTCCGG
>JAEZID010000292.1 GCA_023416195.1 Pseudomonadota bacterium
GCACATGGTCGCCGCTGCCAACCCGCTGGCCGCCGAGGCCGGGCGGGAGATCCTGCGCGCCGGCGGCAGCGCGGTGGACGCGGCCATCGCCGTCCAGCTCGTCCTGAACCTCGTGGAGCCGCAAAGCTCCGGCATCGGGGGCGGCACCTTCCTGCTGCATTACGACGCGGGAACCAAGGCAGTTACCTCCTACGACGGGCGCGAGACCGCCCCCGCGGCGGCCAAGCCCGACCGCTTCATCGGCCCGGACGGCAAGCCGATGGATCTGCGCGCCGCCATCGTCGGCGGTCGTTCGGTCGGCGTGCCCGGCACGCTGAAGCTGCTGGAGCACACCCACCGCCTGCACGGCAAGCTGCCCTGGCCCCGGCTGTTCGAGCGGGCCATCGCCCTCGCCGAGAACGGCTTCACGGTCAGCCCGCGCCTGAACGGCCAGCTGGCGCAGGAAACCCACCTGAAGAGCGACCCGGCGGCGCGCGCCTATTTCTACCAGCCGGACGGCACGCCCTGGCCGGTCGGCCATGTCCTGAAGAACCCGGACTTCGCCGCCACGCTGCGCGCCATCGCGGAGAAGGGTTCGGCCGCCTTCTACGAAGGACCCATCGCCGCCGACATCGCCAAGGCGGTGACCGGCCATCCCACCAACCCCGGCGACCTGACCGAGTCCGACCTGAAGGGCTATCAGGTCAAGGAGCGGGACCCGCTCTGCGGCAGCTACCGCGTTTTCACCCTCTGTGGCATGGGGCCGCCCAGCTCCGGCGGCGTTGCGGTCTTGCAGATGCTGACCATGCTGGAGCGCAAGGACATCGGCGCCAGGCGCAATGATCCGGCTCAGGTGGCCCACTGGTTCGCCGAGGCCGGGCGCCTTGCCTACGCCGACCGGGCGCTCTACCTCGGCGATCCGGATTTCGTGAAGGTGCCGGTGAAGGGCCTGCTCGACCGCGGCTATCTGATGAGCCGCGCCGCCCTGATCGGCGAGACCTCCATGGGCAAGGCCCAGCCGGGCGAGCCGCCCTACCGGGAAACCCGCGCCTGGGGCCTTGCCGACGCGGCGGAGCACGGCACCAGCCATATCTCCGTGGTGGACGGGCAGGGCAACGCCGTCGCCATGACCACCACCATCGAGGACGGCTTCGGTGCGCGCATCATGGTGCGCGGTTTCCTGCTGAACAACGAGCTGACCGATTTCGCCTTCACGCCCGCCGAAGACGGCAAGCCCGTCGCCAACCGGGTGGAGCCGGGCAAGCGCCCGCGCAGCTCCATGGCGCCGACGCTGGTCTTCCACCGCGACGGCTCCCTCGTCGCCACGGTGGGATCGCCGGGCGGCAGCGCGATCATCAACTATGTGGGCAAGACGCTGATCGGCCTGCTCGACTGGGGGCTCGACCCGCAGCAGGCGGTGGATCTCGCCAACTTCGGCAGCCGCAACGGCCCGACCGAACTGGAGCTGGGCACCGAGGCCGAGTCGTGGAAACCCGCGCTGGAGGCCAAGGGGCACACCGTCAAGGCGGTGGAGCTGACCTCCGGCACCCAGGCCATCGTCGTCACCGCAAACGGCCTGTCCGGCGGCGCCGACACCCGCCGCGAAGGCGTGGCCGTGGGCGATTGAGGCGTAGGCAAATACGGGGTAACCCATTCGGTGCAGAGCTGTCTTTACGCGGCGTTAACCATAACAGGGCTACAAAAAGCCCACACGCAGTGTACTTCTCCATTTTTGGTTCCTCCCTGCACCTCGGGCCGCCACTTGGCGGCCCTTTTTGTTTCCGGAAGGGGCAGAAAACGCCCTTTTGCCGCGCCCCCCTCGCATCGGCTTGCCCTCTGTGCTAGGTACTTCGGCCGGTCCACAAGCTTTCCGAGGGTTGGTTCCCATGACGCAGGCGAAGCCGCTGCGCTCGTCCTCCACCGGCGCGCTTGCCGGCACGATCCGCGTGCCCGGCGACAAGTCCATTTCGCACCGGTCGCTGATGCTGGGCGCCATCGCCGTGGGTGAGACCGTCATCCACGGCCTGCTGGAGGGCGAGGACGTCCTGCACACCGCCGCCGCCATGCGCCTGCTGGGCGCGCAGGCGGAACGCGGCGCCGACAACGTGTGGCGCGTGCGCGGCGTCGGCCTCGGCGGGCTGGGCGAACCGGCGCAGGTGCTCGACATGGGCAACAGCGGCACGGCCGCGCGCCTGCTGATGGGCCTCGTCGCGTCCCACCCGATCAACTGCGTCTTCACCGGCGACGCCTCGCTGAACAAGCGCCCGATGGCCCGCGTGACCGCGCCGCTGGAGCAGATGGGCGCGCGCTTCGTCGGCCGCTCGGGCGGGCGCCTGCCGCTGACCGTCATCGGCAGCGACCAGACCGTGCCGATCACCTACCGCCTGCCGGTGGCCTCGGCCCAGGTGAAGTCGGCGATCATCCTCTGCGGCCTCAACACCGCCGGCACCACCACGGTGATCGAGGCAGAGCCGACCCGCGACCACACCGAACTGATGCTGCGCCACTTCGGCGCCACGGTGACGACCGAACGGATGGAAGACGGCGCGCTGGCCGTGTCCGTCGTCGGTCAGCCGGAACTGACGGGGCGCGAGATTTTCGTGCCCGCCGACCCCAGCTCCGCCGCCTTCCCGGCGGTCGCCGCGCTGCTGCGTCCGGGGTCCGAGGTGTTCCTGCGCGACGTCGGCATGAACCCGCGCCGCACCGGCCTGTTCGACACGCTGATCGAAATGGGCGCCGACATCGCCTTTGAGAACCGCCGCGATCAGGCGGGCGAGCCGGTCGCCGACCTGCGCGTGAAGCACGGCCCGCTGAAGGGCGTCGTGGTCCCGGCCGACCGCGCGCCCAGCATGATCGACGAGTACCCGATCCTCGCCGCCGCCGCCGCCTGCGCCGAGGGCACTACCGTTATGCTCGGCCTCAAGGAACTGCGCGTGAAGGAAAGCGACCGTCTGGCCATGGTCGCCGACGGCCTGACCAAGTGCGGCGTCAAGGTGGAGGTCGGTGCCGACGACAGCCTGACCGTTCACGGCACCGGCAAGCCGCCGCAGGGCGGCGCCACGGTCGCCACGGCGATGGACCATCGCATCGCGATGAGCTTCCTGGTGTTGGGCATGGCCTCGGCCGATCCGATCCAGGTGGACGACGGCGCCTTCATCGAAACCAGCTTCCCCGGCTTCGTCGGCCTGATGAACGGGCTGGGCGCGGCGATTTCGGAGGTTTGATCCAGATGGGTCTGGTGATCGCCATTGACGGCCCCGCCGCGTCGGGCAAGGGCACGCTGTCCAAGCGCGTTGCCGCCGCCTGGGGCTTCGCGCATCTGGACACCGGCGCGCTCTACCGCGCGGTCGGCGTCAGCGTGATCCGCGCCGGCGGCGATCCGGCGGATGCCGAGGCAGCCACCCGCGCCGCCCTCGACCTGCATCCGGAGGACGGCATCCTGTCCGACCCGGCGCTGCGCACCGACGAGGCGGCGCAGGCCGCGTCCAAGGTCGCCGTGGTGCCGGCCGTGCGCGAGGCGCTGCTGGCCTTCCAGCGCCGCTTCGCCGATACGCCGCCCGGCGGTGCGCCCGGCGCGGTGCTCGACGGGCGGGACATCGGGACGGTCGTATGTCCTAGCGCCGATGCCAAGCTTTTCGTTACCGCTTCGGTGGAGGTTCGGGCCGACCGGCGACTCAAGGAGTTGCGGGAACGTGGGATTCCGGCTATACCCTCCGACGTCCTGGAGGACATGAAGGCTCGTGACGCGCGCGACAGCCAGAGAGCGGTGGCCCCGCTCCGGCCGGCTGCCGACGCTTTTGTGCTTGATACGTCTGCCCTGAACGCCGACCAGGCGTTCGATGCGGCGGTCGCCTTTATCGGATCGAAAACCGGTCTCGGCCCCAAGCCCTGAGCGGCGCGGTTCGGGCGCTTCGGTTCTCCACGGAAAAATATTTCAACCAAGTCGCCGGGCGTGGTGCCCGGCGCGGCGGTCCAGTCGAGGCTGTTCCCGTTTTGCCGCGGGAATGGCGCCAGACGGGGCCGTTTTTCGGCCAACCTAGGAGTTTCAATGGCACAAGCTATGGCCCGGACCGGCGAAAAGGAAAGCTTTGCGGCGCTGCTTGAGGAGTCGCTCGGCGCTGCCGAGTCCCTCGAAGGCACCGTCGTCAAGGGGCGCGTGGTCTCCGTCGACAACGACATGGTCACGATCGACGTCGGCCTGAAGTCGGAAGGCCGCGTCGCGCTGAAGGAATTCGCCGTCGCCGGCCAGCCGCCCGAGCTGAAGGCGGGCGACACGGTCGAGGTGTACCTCGAGCGCATGGAAGACAAGAACGGCGAAGCGATGCTGAGCCGTGAGAAGGCCAAGCGCGAAGAGGCCTGGGCGCTGCTCGAGAAGTCCTTCCAGGACCAGAGCCGCGTTACCGGCGTCATCTTCGGCCGCGTCAAGGGCGGCTTCACCGTCGACCTGTCGGGCGCCGTGGCGTTCCTGCCGGGTTCGCAGGTGGACATCCGTCCGGTTCGCGACATCTCCCCGCTGCTGGGCACCC
>JAEZID010000296.1 GCA_023416195.1 Pseudomonadota bacterium
TAATCGTACAGCTTCGCCATCAGGATGTGGTCGGCGAGGCGGCCGTCGATCAGGGTGTGGCGGCGGGCGACCGCCTCCCGCCGGAAGCCGAAGCGGTCGTAGAAGCGCAGGGCGCGGGCGTTGTGCCCGTAGACCCACAGCGCCAGCCGGTGCAGCCGGCGCGCCTGGACCCAGTCCTCGGCCGCCGCCATCAGGCGGAAGCCGATGCCGCTCTGCCAGTATTCCCGCCGCACCGCGATGCCGAGCCCGGCCTCGTGCGCGGAGCGGGAATAGACGCCGGTCCACAGCGACAGCGTCCCGGCGATGCCCCCGTCCACCAGGGCCAGCAGGGTCGCCGTCCGGTCGCCGGCCCGCTGTTCGGCGAGGAAGCGGCGCGCGGCCGGCACGTCCGGAAGCGACTCGGCGGCGGTGCGCAGGAGGAAGGGCGATTCGGCGCGCACGTCCCAGTCGAAGGCGAGATAGTCGGCGGCGTCGTCCGGCCGCGCCTCGCGGATCACCAGCCCGTCGAGCCGGGCCGGCGGCAGCGCGGGGAGCGTCAGGCTCGGCCAGTCGGGAATGTCGTGCCCGCCGATGAGCTTTCCCATCAGCCACTCGTTCCGCCACGCGCCGTTCACGCGCAGGGCGTCGCGCATCAGCCCCTCGTCGGTGAAGCCGAGCCGGCGGTAGAGCGTGTGGGCGCGGGTGTTCGTCTCATCGACGGTCAGTTCCAGCCGGTGGGCGCCGATTCGCCGCGCCCAGTCCTCGGCCGCCCCGAACAGGCGCGTGCCGATGCCGCGCCCGTTCCATTCCCGCCGCACGCCGGCCGCGACGGTCACCACGCCGCGATTGCGGTCGTAGCGCCCGCCATGGGCGCCGATGTAGCCGATCAGGGTGCCGGCGGCCTCCGCCACGAAGATGGTGCTGTTGCCGCGCGCCTGGAGACCGGCGAGGTCGCGCGACCACGTCGGCGGTTCGCCGGGCTTGCGCGGCATGAAGTCGGTTTCCGCGTCCACGCGCGCAACGAGGGCAAGAAGATCCGGAAGCTCCTCGGGCCGGGCCTCGCGGATGATCGCGTCCTGATTTTTCTGCGCGTCGCTCATGCTTCACAGCCTATGCGTGCGCCGTTCATTAGGGAAGAGCGTTGTGACGGTGTGGACGTGCGTTTATCGTCGCGGCTCCGTTCATTCTGGAGCCGACATGCCCACCGTGACCATTCGCCCGGCCGTCGAGGCCGATTGCGCCACCATCCTGCGCTTCGTCAAGGAACTCGCCGCGTTCGAGCGCGAACCGGACGCCGTCAAGGCGACGGAAGAGGACTTCCGCCGCGACGGCTGGGGCGAGCGCCCGGTGTTCGAGGCGCTGATCGCCGAGCTTGACGGCGCTCCGGTCGGCTTCGCGCTGTGCTTCCGCAACTACTCCACCTGGGAGGGGCGGGCCGGCATCTTCGTGGAAGACCTGTACGTGACGCCCGAGGCGCGGCGCTACGGCGTCGGGCGCAAGCTGCTGACCGCCGTCGCCCGGCGCGCGGTCGAACAGGGCTGCCGGCGCGTGGACCTGAGCGTTCTGGACTGGAACCCGGCGCGCGACTTCTACCATCGCATCGGCTTCCATCACATGGAGGAGTGGCTTCCCTACCGCCTCACCGGCGAGGCGCTGGCCACGCTCGCCGCACAGGCGGAAGGCTGACAAGCCCCTTACCCCTTGGCGAAGGAGAAGGGGCTTTCCCTTCTCCCTCACGCCGCCTTGTTGAGGGCCGCGGAGCTGAGCAGGTCCAGGTAGCCCGCGCGCTCTTCGCGCAGCGTGGCGAGCATATCGAGCAGGCTCTCGCGGGTGAAGGCGTCGCGCTGCCCATCGATCTTATCCTGCGTCAGGCGGATGAACTCATCAACCAGATCGATGTGAACGCGAGAGGAAGTGGTAATCTTTTCGGCAGTGGCAGAAGCGATCATTTTAAAATCTCCTTTGGCCCTGTGTGTTCGTGATGGGTCTATTTGGCCATGAAGCGGTTAACGACTTACTAACGAGCCTATGAAGCAGGGCGTATCTTGGGTGGTACTACTGCGATCCGGAAATGACCGGAGTATCTGTTCTTTGGGATTACTCCTCGTGGTCAAAAGCCGAACTGGGTCGGGCTGAGATTCAAGGATTCACAAAGCCTTCGGGCCATCGCCGCCTGCGCGGGCGACAGGCCGCCGTCCCCGCCGGCGGCGTCGTGGCAGGTTTCCATGGTGCGTTTCGCGGCGTTAACGTCGCCCTTGATCCGACGGAGCACCCCCATCGCGTCGGTCTCGCCGGCGGTCGGGTCGTCCCGAATGTGGCGGGCGTGGCCGTCAAAGGCGCGGGCCGCCTCGTCCAGCGCGCCCGGCGGCAGGTTGGCGGCGCCGAGCAGGGCGCGCAGGCGTTCCCGGACGGCGCCGGGATCCGCGTCCTCGACGGTGGCGAGAAGGGCGCAGCCGGCCGCGACCGCCTGCGCCTCGTCATTGTTCGGGGTGTCGTCGATGTTTGCCATGCCGCTGACAACGCGCGGCGGGGCGGGTGGTTTCCGGGCGTTACGCGGCGTGCCGCAGGTCGGCGGCGTCCGCCCGGTCCAGCGCGCGGGCGACCAGATCGTCGAACAGATCGTCCACGAGGCTCTTCATGCGCACCGGCGCGCCGCCGATTTGCGGTCCTTCCATCAGGAGCGAGCCTTCCTCGCCGGGGCCGACGATGCGCCAGCCCTGCGCCTTCATTTCGGCGACACGCGTCTTGGAGATGAACGCACGCACGTGGTTGGCACCGAATTCCGTTGCGAACTCGCCCATTCGATCCTCCAGCGGCCAGACTGCCAGTGATCGGGATGGTAACGGAGCAACATGAACATAACAAGAACAAAATGCCAGCAACGCGATCCCCCTTGCCGGAGCGGCCATTCCGGGAAAGATTCCCTGACCGGAACGATGTTCACACCCGCGCGAAGGATGGCCGCCATGACCGGGAAAACCGGGGTGCGTATTGAGACCGACAGCTTCGGCCCGCTCGACGTGCCGGCCGACCGCTATTGGGGGGCGCAGACCCAGCGGTCGTTGCAGAACTTCCGCATCGGGGGGGAGCGCATGCCGGCTCCGCTGGTGCGCGCGCTGGGCATCCAGAAGAAGGCGGCGGCGCTCGCCAACATGGCGCTGGGGGTGCTGGACCCGCGGCTGGGCCACGCCATCGTCGAGGCGGCGGAGGAGGTCGTGGACGGCACGCTGGCCGATCATTTCCCGCTGGTGGTCTGGCAGACCGGCTCCGGCACCCAGACGAACATGAACGCCAACGAGGTGATCTCCAACCGGGCCATCGAAAAGCTGGGCGGCGCTATGGGCTCCAAGAAGCCGGTCCACCCCAACGACCACGTCAACATGGGGCAGTCGTCCAACGACAGCTTCCCCACCGCCATGCACATCGCGGCGGCCGAGCAGATCCATCATGAGCTGATCCCGGCGCTGGAGCATCTGCACGCCGCGCTGGCCGCCAAGGCCGACGCCTTCGCCGACATCGTGAAGATCGGCCGCACCCACCTTCAGGACGCCACACCCCTGACCCTGGGGCAGGAGTTCTCCGGCTACGCCGCGCAGGTGCGGTACGGGATCGAGCGGGTGAAGGCGACGCTGCCGCAGCTCTACCGGCTGGCGCAGGGCGGCACGGCGGTCGGCACCGGGCTGAACGCCAAGCTGGGCTTCGCCGAAGCCTTCGCCGAGGAGGTGGCCCGCATCACCGGGCTGCCCTTCGTCACGGCGGAGAACAAGTTCGAGGCGCTGGCGACCCACGACGCGCTGGTGGACGCGCACGGCAGCCTGAACACGCTGGCCGTCTCGCTGATGAAGATCGCCAACGACATCCGCCTGCTGGGCTCCGGCCCGCGCTGCGGCATCGGGGAGATCCTGTTGCCGGAGAACGAACCCGGCTCCTCCATCATGCCCGGCAAGGTCAACCCGACCCAGTCGGAGGCCATGACCATGGTCTGCGCCCAGGTGATGGGCAACCAGACCACCGTCACCGTGGCGGGCGCCACCGGCCATTTCGAGCTGAACGTGTTCAAGCCGGTGATCGCCTACAACGTGCTGCAATCGATCCGGCTGCTGGCCGACGCGGCGGTCAGCTTCACCGACAACGCCGTCGTCGGCATCGAGGCCAACCGCGAACGGATCGCGCAACTGCTGAACGAGAGCCTGATGCTGGTCACCGCGCTGAATCCGCACATCGGCTACGACAACGCCGCCAAGATCGCCAAGAAGGCGCACAAGGAAGGCACGACGCTGAAGCAGGCGGGCGTCGCGCTGGGCCTGCTGACCGAGGAGCAGTTCGACCAGTGGGTCAAGCCGGAGACGATGGTGAAGCCGCGGTGAGGGGATTGCTGGAGATGCGGAGCGTGCGCCCGTGAAGAAACGCTCCGTCCTCATCGCCGGGCATCCGACCAGCGTGTCGCTGGAGGAGGAGTTCTGGGAGGCGCTGAAGGGGATCGCGCAGGCGCGCGGCACTTCGGTCAACGCGCTGATCGAGGAGATCGACCAGACGCGCGCCGGCAACCTGTCCAGCGCCATCCGGGTTTTCGTGCTGAACGCGGTGCGGGGGCAGGCGTGATCCTCCGCCGGTCAAATCTCTGTCCGTGGACAGGGCGGGGCGGGCGGGGGTAGAGGTGAAGGACCCCCGAACCCGCTCGAGTCTCCGCCCGTGCCACCCGACATCACGCCCCTCGACGCCATCGCCTTCGCCTGGTTCCTGGCGAGCTGGATCGGGTTCACGATCACCCAGGACCGCCTGCTGAAGGGGCGGGTCTTCGTCAACCATCACCTGAAGCTGCTGCGGCGCGAGTGGATGGACCGGATGCTCCAGCGCGACAACCGCATCATGGATTCGCAGCTGGTCGGCCACACCATGAACAGCTGCACCTTCTTCGCCTCGACGACCATGCTGGTGCTGGCCGGTCTGCTGGGATCCTTCGGCGCCATCGAGCACGCGCACGAGATCGTCGGCAGCCTGGCGGTCACGGTCAAAACGTCGCGGGAGTTCTTCGAGCTGAAGATGCTGCTGCTCGTGGCGATCTTCACCTTCGGCTTCTTCAAGTTCACCTGGGCGTTGCGCCAGTACAATTACTGCTGCGCGCTGATCGGCTCCGCCCCGCTGCCGCCGGTGCCGGAGGAGGAGCGGCGCGTCATGGCCGCCCACATCGCCGAGGCGATGACCCTGGCCGTCACCGCCCTGAACGGCGGTTTGCGCGCCTATTACTTCGCGCTGGCGGCGCTGGCCTGGATGATCGACCCCTGGAGCTTCATGCTGGCGAGCACCGGGGTGGTCCTCGTGCTCACCCGGCGCCAGGGCTTTTCCGCGACGGAAAAGATCATCCGGTTGCAGGCGGAGGTGCTTGAGCGCCGTTCGAGGGAAGCTCGCGATTGATTTCTCGAAAATTACGCAAAAAACCATGGGGTCTGCGACCATATTGCCACTTCGCCGCGCGGCGAATTAATGCTTTGGTCATATCCGCACGAACCGCGTGCAGCGCAGCAATAAACGGTTGGAGAGCTTGGCCATGGACATCGACACCGCCGTTTCCGTCCTGAACGAATTGGACGAAGCCGAACGCCTGCTGGGCGAAATTCGGGTGCACGGTGGCGTCGGCGCCTGCCGGGAAGCGATGAACCGCTATCGGGAACTGCTGAACGAAGCGCGGCTGCACCTGGACAACGCCCACGCGATGGCGTGAGGCGGGCGGGGCCAGGCGGTATGCCTCAAGAGGTCTTCCAGAGAACCTTGCCGCCCTTCCCGGCCATCTTCGACCAGTCCTTGGCGAAATAGGCGAAGTCGCGCGAGGGGCGGCTGTACAGGAACCCCTGCGCGAACTGCACGCCGAGGTCGGCCAGCAGCTGCGCGTGTTCCGGCTCCTCCACCTGTTCGCCGATCAGCTTGAGATCGAGCTGGCGGCACACGTCCACCATGGACCGCAGCATGGCCATGTCGCGCGGGTTCTGCGAGGCGCCGCGCACGAACTTCCCGTCGATCTTCGCGTAATCGGCCTGGATCCCGTACAGCGACTGGAACGAGGTCGAACCGGCGCCCACGTCGTCCAGGCAGATGCGGTAGCCGGCGCGGCGCAGCTTCTGCAAGACCTCGTTCAGCCGGGCGATGTCGGTGACGACGACGGTCTCCGTCACCTCGATCAGCAGCTTTTTCGCCAGATTGCCGTAGGGCTCGGTCACCGCCTGGAACTGCTGGAGGAAGATCGGGCTCATCAGGGTCTTGGCCGAGAGGTTGATCGCGACGTCCGGCAGCTTCGGTTCCTTGTGGTAGGCGCGCAGCGTGTCCAGAACCGACTGGGTCAGCAGCAGGTCGAAGTCGTAGATGAGCCCGACGTCCTCGGCGAAGGTGATGAAGTCGGCCGGGGACGGCATGCCCTCCACCCGCGTCAGCGCCTCCAGATGGTGGACGGCCTGGGTCTCCACATCGACGATGGGCTGGTAGACGACGAAGAAGTCGCGCCGTTCGATGGTCGCGCGCAGGCGGCCGATCCGCTCCACCGCGTCGGACATCATGCGCTTGGCGCCGTCCTCCAGGCTGGAGATGGTGAACTCCCCGCCCTGGGCCGAAGCGAAGGCTTGCACCGTGTAGACCAGCGCCCGCGCCGCGTCGGCGGCGTCCAGCCGCTCGTCCGACACGTCCAGCGACCAGGTGCGGATGCCGCCCGGCAGCTCGCCGCCCGCGTTCTCGATGATCTGGGCGATGTGGTCCTGCACCTCCTGCCCGTCGATGTCGGAGGTGTGCACGATGCCGTAGCGGTCGGCGGCCAGCTGGCCGGCGCTGTCGCCGTCGGCGGAAATGCCGCGCAGATAGGCGTCGATGCCCTGCCGCACCTCGTCCGCGGCGCCGACGGGGAGAGCGTCCACCATCGACTGCAGCCCTTCGACCAGCAGCAGCGTCAGCCCGTGGTCCAGGCCCTTTTCGCGGGCGCGCAGGATGCGGTCTTCCAGGATGTTGCCGAAGGCGTGCCCGTCCAGCAGTTGCCCGGCCGCCGACAACGCCTCGTGCGTCGCGCGCGGACCGGAGGTGAGCAGGACGGTCAGGAACAGCGAGCCGGGGCAGGAATCGAGCCGGCAGCCGCCCAGCAGCGCCGGAAACTTGTGGCCGTCGTAGCCCTGGAAGATGACGCGGGCCGGCTTGATGCGGGCCTTTTCCTGGATGCGCTTGAACAGGACGTGGACGTACTTGCGATCGTTGGACGCCACCACGTCCAGCAGGCTGGTGCCGATCAGCCCGGCCACGTCGCCGTCGGTCAGCCGGCAGCGCGCGCCAGCGGAAAACAGGATGGTCCCCTTGGCGTCCGTCTCGATCAGCAGATCGGCGGCGGCGAAGGCGAAGCCGACGAAGCGGTCACGCTCGCGGGACGACTGCGGCCGGCGGGGGCCGACGCTGTTCGCCGGTCCCGTTCGCGTGCCCGTGTCTTGCGCGAGGTGTGTGGTCATTCAGTAAAATTCGAGATAAAGTTGGCCGGATTTGCGAATTTTCGTACCCGGAGAGTAACGCCCTTCGGGGTGCGAAAAAAGCCACAAGAATCGGCGCCGCCGCGCGCAGGGCGCGAAAATACAGGATTTTCAGCAATTTAATGCGAATCGGGAGGGGCGCGCCGGATTACCGCACCCACGGCCTTCACCCGCAGACCGGGTTCGCCCTCTCCCGGCCGGACCGGGAGAGGGGGGATCACATCACTTCCGGAACAGGCGCGTCACATGGCCCATCTTGCGGCCGGGGCGGGCTTCCGCCTTGCCGTAGAGATGCAGGCGGGCGCCGGGCTCGGCCAGCAGTTCGGGCCAGCGGAGCACGTCGTCGCCGATCAGGTTCTCCATCTCCGCGTCGGCCACGCGGTCCACGGAACCCAGCGGCAGGCCGCACACCGCGCGGACCAGCTGCTCGAACTGGCAGGCGTGGCAGGCGTCCATGGTCCAGTGGCCGGAGTTGTGCGGGCGGGGCGCCATTTCGTTGACCAGCACCGCGCCGTCCGGCGTCACGAACATCTCCACCGCCAGCACGCCGATCAGCCCCAGCGCCTCGGCGATGCGGCGGGCGACGCGCTCGGCCTCGGCGGCAGTCTCGGCCGCGACGCGGGCGGGGGCGACGGTCTTGTCGAGGATGCCGTTCTTGTGGCGGTTCTCGACGGCGGGGTAGGCGGCCATGGCGCCGTCCTGGCCGCGCGCCACGATCACCGACACCTCGCAGGCGAAGGTCACGAAACCCTCGACGATGCCGGCGTCGGACCCGATGGAAGCCCAGGCCTCGGCCGGGTCGGTGCCGGGCTCGATGCGGGCCTGCCCCTTGCCGTCGTAGCCCAGGCGCGTGGACTTCAGGATGCAGCGCGGGCCGATCTCGGCCACCGCGCGGGCCACCTCTTCGGGGTTGTGGGCCGCGCGCCAGGGGGCGGTGGCGATGCCGAGGCCGTTGACGAAGGACTTTTCCGCCACGCGGTCCTGCGCCACCGACAGCACGGTGCCGCCGGGATGCACCGGGGCGAAGCGGCCCAGATGTTCGACCACGGAGACGGGGACGTTCTCCCACTCCAGCGTCACCACATCGACGGAGCGCGCGAAGGCTTCGAGCGCGTCCAGGTCGTCCCAGCGGGCCGAGGTGACCGCCGCCGACACCTGCGCGCAGGGGCTGCCCTCGGCGTCGGGAGCGAAGACGTGGGTCTTGTAGCCGAGGCGCGCGGCGGCCAGGGCCGTCATGCGGCCGAGCTGGCCGTCACCCAGCATGCCGATGGTGGCGCCGGGGGCCAAGGTCCGGGGAGTTGTCGTCTGGACGGCCATGTCAGGCGGGCTCGTCCACGGGGGCTTCGGCCACGGCGGCGGTCTGGCGGGCGCGCCAGGCGTCCAGCGCCTCCGCCACCGTCTCGTCCATCAGGGCGATGACCGAGCCGGCGAGCAGGGCGGCGTTGATGGCGCCGGCCTTGCCGATGGCCAGCGTGCCGACCGGCACGCCGCCGGGCATCTGCACGATGGAGAGCAGGCTGTCCATGCCCTTCAGCGCGTGGCTTTCGACCGGCACGCCGAACACCGGCAGCGGGGTCATGGAGGCGGCCATGCCCGGCAGGTGGGCGGCGCCGCCGGCCCCGGCGATGACGACCTTCAGCCCCCGGCTCTTCGCCGTCGTGGCGTATTCGACGAGGCGGTGCGGGGTGCGGTGGGCGGAGACGATCCGGACCTCGTGCGGCACGCCGAGCGCGGTCAGCGTCTCGGCGGCGTGCTTCATGGTGGTCCAGTCCGACTGACTGCCCATGATGATGCCGACCAGCGGCTTGCTGTTGCTGTCTACGGGCACGATGGCGCGCTTTCCTCAAGGTCCGGAAAGCGGCGCATTATAGAAAGCGCGCGCGGGGAGTCCAGCGCGTCGCGAAGAACGTCCCCACTCCTTCACCTTTTTGCGCCGGGGGTGGGCGAAGGGGTCAGGCGATGATGTCGGGCAGCAGCCGGCTTTCCAGAAGTGTGATCTGGTCCTTGAGCGCGAGCTTGCGCTTCTTCAGCCGCTGGAGCTGAAGCTGATCGAACGGCGCGCGCTCCTGAAGACGCGCGATCACGTCGTCAAGGTCGCGATGCTCGCTGCGGAGCGTTGCCAATTTCTCTTTCAAGATCTCTTGTTCGTTCATGCGCCCAGTGGCCCGCTGGCTAAGCGGGCGGGACTATACCAGATTTCCTCCGAAACGGCACCGCGAAACCTCCGCCGCCCTACCGGGTTATGATGTGCGGGCTATGACGTTGGAATGTGACCCTGTCCAAAGCCCGGAAGGATTGCGGCGGAACCGCGTTCTGGTAAGACTACCGAACAATGCAGGGTCAAGGCGAAACGGGGACAGGGAACATGACGGCTGGAAAGCGCATCGGCATTCTGACCAGCGGCGGCGATTGCGCCGGGCTGAACGCGGTGATCCGGGCGGTCGTGCACCGCGCGACGATCACCTATGGCTGGCAGGTCCTGGGCATCAAGGAAGGCACGCAGGGGCTGCTGCAACGCCCGGTGCAGTATCAGGTGCTCGACCTGCCGCAGGTGGACGGCAACATGATGCGCATGGGCGGCACGATCCTGGGCACCACCAACCGTGGCGACCCCTTCGCCTATCCGATGGCCGACGGCACGGTCAAGGACCGCTCGGACGAGATCATCGGCGGCTACCGTGAACTGGGTCTGGACGCGCTGGTCGGCATCGGCGGCGACGGCAGCTTCGCCATCCTGCACAAGCTGGCCGAGAAGGGCGGGCTGAAGATGGTCGGCGTGCCGAAGACCATCGACAACGACCTGGGCCTGACCGAGGTGTCGGTCGGCTTCGACACCGCCGTCGGCGTGGCGGTCGAGGCGCTGGACCGGCTCCAGCCGACCGCCGCCAGCCACGCGCGCGTCATGGTGCTGGAGGTGATGGGCCGCGACGCCGGGCACATCGCGCTGGCGGCCGGCATCGCCGGCGGCGCCGACGTGGTGCTGATCCCCGAGATTCCCTATTCGATCGACAAGATCGCCGCGAAGATCAAGCAGGTGCGCTCCTCGGGCCGCAACTTCGCCCTGGTCGTCGTGTCGGAGGCGGTGAAGACCGCCGACGGCACCGGCGTGAAGAAGCTGTTCCAGGGCGGCGAGAAGCGCTACGGCGGCATCGGCGACTACATCGGCGAGAAGATCGCCGAGGCGACCGGGGCCGAGACCCGCGTCACCGTGCTGGGCCATGTCCAGCGCGGCAGCATGCCCAGCCCCCGCGACCGTCTCGTCGCCTCGGCCTTCGGCGTGCACGCGGTGGATCTGATCGCGGAAGGCAAGTTCGACCGCATGGTCGCCTGGTCCAACCGCGGCGTTATCGACGTGCCGATCACCGAGGCCATCGCCCGCTACGCCTGCGTGGAGCTGGACGGCGCGCTGGTGAAGACGGCGCGCGGCCTCGGCATCAGCCTGGGCGATTGAGGCCTCGGTGACTGAGGCCGGGGTGACTGAAGCCTGGTGACCGGGCAGGGCGTCAATCCGCTCTGGGACTTTTCCCTGGCCGTTTACGCGCGGCCGGGCGTCCCGGCGGCGTGCCTGGACCTTCAGGACCGGCGGGGGCTGGACGTCAACGTCCTGCTCTTCGCCGCCTGGGCCGGCGCGGCCTGCGGCGTGCGGCTGTCGGCGGAGGAACTGGCGCGGGTCGATTCGGCCATCGCCGACTGGCGGACGGAGGTGGTCCGCCCGCTCCGCGCCGTGCGCCGCCGGGTGAAGGGGGAAGACGCCGCTCTTTACGCGCATTTGAAGGCCACGGAACTGGAAGCCGAGCGCATCCAGCAGGACCGTCTGTTCGCCGCGTCGGGTCTGGCGCCCCGACCGGGGGGAAGCACGGCGCTCGCGGCGGCCAACCTGCGCTTGCTGGTGCCGGAGGACGATCCGGCGCTGGGGGTCTTGGCGGGGGCGCTTTAAGCGGATTTCAATCCGCTTTGGACCGCGACGGCGGTCCCGGCCGCCAGCCTTCTGTTCAAACATTGGCGGCCGAAGCCCGGCCTCTCGCGGGAACTTGGTTCCCGCTGGCGGCAGGCGGATGCCAGAGGCATCCGCTGAGAGCCGGCGAATGAGGTCATATGAATCTAAAGCGAATGCAAATTCGCTTTAGCGCGCCAGAACAAGCCCGCGGCCGTCGTTTTCCGAATCGGAGACCTGGATCGGCTTGCCGACGTAGAAGGCGTTGCAGCGCTTGCCGCCGGTCAGGCGGGTCAGGCCGGCTTCCCACTCCTCGCCGTGCGGGCCGATGATGCGCAGCTTCAACTGGTTGACCAGCGGGTAGACGTGATAGCCGTCCTGTTCCAGCGGTTCGCCGGTGCTGGTGAAGAATTCCTGCCCGACGGTCAGCGTCTTGCCGCCGATGTCGAGCGTCACGTCCTGAAGCCATGGGCAACCGCCCCCGCCACCGGCGCCCTTTTCATTGGCGACGGCCGGGCCGGCAGCGAGGAATACCGGAAGCAGCGCGCACATCAATGCCCGTGCGCCGTGTCGAAAGCGGTCGGTCATGGCCGAAGGCTGCTCTTCACCCGTTGCTCGATGATCGAGGCGGAGAATAATTTCTGCAGGTGCGAAATGCAAACCGGAGGTTCGCGTGTGAGGGGTGCATCTCCCGCAAAGCTCGCGGCTCGCAAGTCCCGAGATCACAGGGCCGCGCCGGGCGCGGCCCTGTGTCGGCTCAGCGTTTCAGCCCGTTGCCGTAGCGCGAGCAGTCGTACTCGTCGGTCCCCTTCTCCGCACGGCCGCCGTTCGAGGTGTTGTAGCGGGAATCGTCGCAGCGGCCGTTGCGGGCGTACGGACCATCGGCGTTGCCGGAACTGAACAGACCGCCGTTGGTGCCGCCGAACAGGCTGCCACCACCGCCGTTGCTGGTCTCGTTGCAGGCTGCCAGCGCAAGCGGAACCGCCAGAACGACGGCAAATCGAAACGCGCCTTTCATGGAAAGCTTCCTCCGTTGAGAGACATGGACAGGTCCATTCGTCTCTCCAACAGCGAAGGGGCGCTTCGAATTCCCGTTCCGTTTACAGGGGTGTTATTCGACGGGCAGGAAAATCTTGCTCTGCATATCGATGGCCCACAGGTCGCCGCTGTCCAGGTCGAACCACCAGCCGTGGATTTCCAGCGTGCCGTCCTCGACCCGCTCGCGGACGAAGGGGAAGGTCAGCAGGTTTTCGACCGAGGTGCGGATGGCCGCGCGCTCGACCATGTCGGGAAACTGCTGAAGGCGTTCCAGGTCGGCCTTGCGGCGTTCCTCGTCCGTGTCGGCGTTGGAGGGGGCGACATAGGGATCGCAGGCCGCGCTGGCGATGGACACCCAGGGCGACACGAAGTCGTTCTGGTCCGGCGCGCCCGAGCGCAGCCGGATCAGCCCCTGGATGCCGCCGCAATGGGCGTGCCCCAGCACGATGATGTGCCCGACCTTCAGCACGCGCACCGCGTATTCGATGGCCGCCGAGGTGCCGTGGTAGCTGCCGTCCGGCTGGTAGGGCGGAACGAGGTTGGCGACGTTGCGCACGACGAACAGTTCGCCCGGCTCGGCCTGGGTCAGCAGCGCCGGATCGACGCGGCTGTCCGAGCAGCCGATCATCAGCACGTCCGGATGCTGCCCCTCCGCCACCAATTGGCGCATGCTGTCGGGGCGGCGCTCGTAGTAGCGGGCGCGAAAGCCCTTGATGCCCGCCAAAAGCTGTCGAATGGTGTTCTTCTGGTCGGCGCTGGACATCTGGAGGCCACCCTTGATCGTTCCGGCCGGCGCGATGCGGGCCAGCCTGTCGCACTGCGATATAGCCGAGGCCGCGTCAGGTTTCCAGAATCTCCGGCTCGTCCGGCTCGCCCCAGCGGCGCACGATGCCGGCGTCCAGCCCGAACAGGTCGAGCGCCCGGCCGACCGCGTGGTCCACCAGATCGTCGATGCTGCGCGGCTTGGAATAGAAGGCCGGCACCGGCGGCGCGATGATCGCGCCCATCTCGGCCAGTTGGGTCATCGTGCGCAGGTGGCCCAGATGCAACGGCGTCTCGCGCACCATCAGCACCAGCGGCCGGCGCTCCTTCAGCGTCACGTCGGCGGCGCGCGTCAGCAGGGTGGAGGTCACGCCGGTGGCGATCTCGCTCATCGTGCGGACGGAGCAGGGGGCGACAATCATGCCCATGCAGCGGAAGCTGCCGCTGGCGATGGCCGCGCCGATGTCGGTGGCGGCGTAGGACACGTCGGCCAGCGCCCGCAGCTCGGCAACCTTCAGGTCGGTTTCATGGGCCAGCGTCACCTCGGCCGAGCGGCTGACGACGAGGTGCGATTCGACACCGATCCGGCGCAGCGTGGTCAGCAGGCGGATGCCGTAGATC
>JAEZID010000313.1 GCA_023416195.1 Pseudomonadota bacterium
GAATCAGAAGGTCAACGCGCTGGTCTTCGTCGGCGACTGCATGGAGGAGGACATCGATCAGCTTGCCCATCAGGCGGGGCAGCTGGGCTTGCTCGGCGTGCCGGTCTTCATGTTTCATGAGCGTGGCGATCCCGTCGCCAAGCGCGCCTTCCAGACCATCGCACGGCTGTCCGGCGGGGCCTATTGCCCGTTCGACGCGTCGTCGGCGCAGCAGCTGAAGGATCTGCTGAGCGCCGTCGCGGTCTACGCGGCCGGGGGGCGGGCGGCGCTGGAGAACTACAGCAAGGGCCGGGGCGAGACGGTGCGGCTGCTCACCAGCCAGGTGGGCCACGGTCAGCCTCACGCGTAGACAAAGTTTCGATCATGGAAACGGGGCAGGGCGGGATGTTTGGGTATTTTCTCCTGGGCATCGCGCTGGTGGTCGGCTTCTACATGCTGGTCCGCGCCTTCGTGTCGGCCGACCCGCGCACGCTGGCCTACACGGTGCGTTACGGCGGCGTGGCGCTGGGCGTCACGGTCGTGGTGTTCCTGACGCTGACCGGGCGGCTGGGCACGGCGCTGATGCTGGGCGCGGTGGCCTTTCCGCTGCTCACACGGTGGCGGACGCTGCGCGATTCCTTCCGCGCCGCGCGCGGGCCGTCCGGGGGGCAGACCTCCCGCGTCGAGACGCTCTATCTGCGCATGACGCTGTCGCACGACACCGGCACCATGTCCGGCGAGGTGCTGCACGGGCCGTGGCGCGGGCGGACGCTGGACTCGCTGACCATCGGGCAACTGCTGTCGCTGCTGGAGGACTGCCGCCGCGACGACGCGCAGTCGGCCAGCGTGCTGGAGGCGTGGCTGGAGCGCACGCACCCCGACTGGCAGCGGCGGGCGGAAGAACAGGCCGGCGCAGCCGGAAGTGGCGGCGGAGACGGTGCGAACAACGGTGGAGGGCGCGGGGGTGGCCCCATGACCCGCGAAGAGGCGTATGACATTTTGGGGCTATCACCGGGGGCTACGCCCGATCAGGTGAAGGAAGCGCACCGCCGGCTGATGATGAAAGTGCATCCAG
Organism: Pseudomonadota bacterium; assembly: GCA_023416195.1. Classification (GTDB taxonomy): domain Bacteria; phylum Pseudomonadota; class Alphaproteobacteria; order Azospirillales; family Azospirillaceae; genus Azospirillum. Next base: position 1,055 of record JAEZID010000313.1, read on the forward strand.
ACCACGGCGGATCAACCTATTTGGCCGCCAAACTCAACCAGGCGAAGGATTTGCTGTTGCGCACCTAGCCTTTCGCCGGGTCCCGGAAGGGCGGTTGCGCCCCATGAGTCCGTGTGGCAGAAAACCTTACAGGCGGACCGCGCGGAATAAGTCGGCTCGCCTGACGTTCATTTCGACATAGAATTCAACCACAAGAGAACCCCAATGCGAAAACCCGTGCGCAAGGTGGTGTTCCCCGTCGCCGGTCTTGGTACGCGCTTCCTGCCGGCCACCAAGGCGATCCCGAAGGAGATGCTGCCCCTGGTCGACCGGCCGCTGCTGCAGCACGCCGTTGAAGAGGCGCGGGCCGCCGGCATCGAGGATTTCGTGTTCGTGACCGGCCGCAGCAAGCGCGCCATCGAAGACCACTTCGACGCCGACACGGAGCTGAACCGCACCCTTGAGGAGCGCGGCAAGCAGGACGCCCTGGAAGAGGTGCGCGGCAGCGAGATCGCGCCGGGCCGCTGCTTCTACACCCGCCAGCAGGTGCCGCTGGGCCTCGGCCACGCGGTGTGGTGCGCGCGGGCGCTGATCGGCAACGATCCCTTCGCCATCGTGCTGCCCGACGACTTCGTCCAGGCCGACACCCCTTGCCTGAAGCAGATGGTGGACGCCTACAACGACGTCGGCGGCAACATCGTCGCCGTCGTGGACGTCCCGCGCGAGCGCACCAGCAGCTACGGCATCCTGGACGTGGAGAAGGACGACGGCCGTCTGGCCACCGTCCGCGGCCTCGTTGAGAAGCCGAAGCCGGAAGAGGCGCCCTCCACCCTGTCGATCATCGGCCGCTACATTCTCCAGCCGGAGGTCTTCGACCATCTGGAGAAGCAGCAGCGCGGCGCCGGCAACGAAATCCAGCTGACCGACGCCATGGCCAAGCTGATCGGCAACCAGCCGTTCCACGGCCTGCGCTTCGAAGGCGAGCGCTTCGACTGCGGCGACAAGGTCGGCTTCATCGAGGCGACCCTCGCCCACGCGCTGAAGCGGCCGGACATGTCCGCCAAGGTGCGCGAGATGCTTCGGAAGTACTGCTGACACACAGTTCTGCTATGATCCGTGCGCCCGCCGTACCCGTTCATCCGGGTGCGGCGGGCGACGTGTGCCGGGACACCGCCATTTGACGATGAACCACCGGCAGAACGGATCGAGGCTACGAGGGTTCTCATGCGCATTGCGATGATCGGTACCGGGTATGTCGGTCTTGTGTCCGGCGCCTGTTTTTCTGAATTCGGCGTCCACGTCTGCTGCGTCGACAAGGACGCCGGCAAGATCGAGCGCCTGAAGCGCGGCGAGATCCCCATCTACGAGCCGGGCCTGGACGATCTGGTGGCCCGCAACGTCGCCGCCGGGCGGCTGTCCTTCACGCTCGACCTCAAGGAAGCCATGCAGGGCGTGGACGCGGTGTTCATCGCGGTCGGCACGCCCTCGCGGCGCGGCGACGGCCACGCCGACCTGTCCTACGTCTACGCGGCGGCCGAGGAGATCGCGCAGAACCTCGACCACTACACGGTGGTGGTCAACAAATCGACCGTTCCCGTCGGCACCGGCCGCGAGGTCGAGGCGATCATCCGCCGCGTCCGCCCGGACGCCGAGTTCGACGTGGCCTCCAACCCCGAGTTCCTGCGCGAAGGCTCCGCCATCGGCGACTTCATGCGGCCCGACCGCGTGGTCATCGGCACCACGTCCGACCGCGCGGCGGAGGTGATGCGCAAGCTGTACCGGCCGCTGTACCTGATCGAAACGCCGATCGTGCTGACCTCGCTGGAGACGGCGGAGCTGACCAAATACGCCGCCAACACCTTCCTGGCCGCCAAGATCACCTTCATCAACGAGATCGCCGATCTGTGCGAGAAGGTCGGCGCCAACGTGCACGACGTGGCGCGCGGCATCGGCCTGGACGGCCGCATCGGCAAGAAGTTCCTGCACCCCGGTCCGGGCTATGGCGGGTCCTGCTTCCCCAAGGATACGCTGGCGCTGGTCCGCACCGCCCAGCAGGTGGGCAGCCCGCTGCGCATCATCGAGACGGTGGTGGACATCAACGACAAGCGCAAGAAGCAGATGGCCGAGCGGATCATCGCGGCCTGCGGCGGCACCGTGGACGGCAAGACCATCGGCGTGCTGGGTGTGACGTTCAAGCCGAACACCGACGACATGCGCGACAGCCCGTCGCTCGATATCATCCCGGCGTTGCAGCAGGCGGGCGCCACGGTGCACGCCTTCGACCCGGCGGGCATGCACGAGGCGGAAAGGCTGCTGCCCGGCGTGGCGTGGGCCACCGACGCCTACGGCGCGCTGGACGGCGCCGATTGCGTGGCGATCCTGACGGAGTGGAACGAGTTCCGGGCGCTGGACCTGAAGCGGGTCAAGTCGCTGCTGAAGCGGCCGGTCATGATCGACCTGCGCAACATCTACAATCCCGAGGACATGGCCCAGGCCGGCTTCACCTACAGCTCCATCGGCCGGCCGTCCGAGCCGGTCGCCGCGGTTTGAGGAGGAAAACAAGAACATGAGCGAAGCGCACAACTTCCACCCGACCGTGCTGCGCGAGTACGACATCCGCGGCATCGTCGGCAAGACGCTGAACCCCGCCGACGCCCGCGCGGTCGGCCGCGCCTTCGGCACCGTGGTCGTCCGTAGCGGTGGCAAGACGGTCTGCGTCGGCTACGACGGCCGCCTGTCCTCGCCGGAGCTGGAAGCTGCCCTGGTCGACGGGCTGGTCGCCTGCGGCCTGCACGTTCTGCGCATCGGCCTCGGCCCGACCCCGATGCTGTATTTCGCCACCCGCGACCGCGAGGCGGCGGCCGGCATCATGATCACCGGCTCGCACAACCCGCCGGACTACAACGGCATCAAGATGATGCTGGGCAAGGGTCCGGTGTACGGCCAGCAGATCCTCGACCTCGGCACCATCGCGGCCAAGGCCGACTACGTGTCGGGCCAGGGCTCCAGCGAGCAGGTCGACGTCAAGGACGAGTATGTCGCGCGCCTGCTGAAGGATTACGACGGCGTGCGCGACCTGAAGGTGGCCTGGGACGCCGGCAACGGCGCGTCGGGCGAGATCCTGCGCCGCCTGACCGCCAAGCTGCCGGGCGAGCACATCCTTCTGTTCGATGAGATCGACGGCAACTTCCCGAACCACCACCCCGACCCGACCGTCGAGAAGAACCTCGTCGATCTGAAGAAGGCGGTCGCCGACAACGGCTGCGACCTCGGCATCGGCTTCGACGGCGACGGCGACCGCATCGGCGCCATCGACCACAAGGGCCGCGTGGTGTGGGGCGACCAGCTGGTCGCGATCTACGCCGCCGACGTGCTGAAGAGCCATCCGGGCGCGACCATCATCGCCGACGTGAAGGCCAGCCAGACGCTGTTCGACGAGATCGCCAAGAACGGCGGCAAGCCGCTGATGTGGAAGACCGGCCATTCGCTGCTGAAGGCGAAGATGGCGGAGACGGGCTCGCCGCTGGCCGGCGAGATGTCGGGCCACATCTTCTTCGCCGACAAGTGGTACGGCTTCGACGACGCGCTGTACTGCGCCGTGCGCCTGATCGGGCTGGTCAGCAAGCTCGGCGTGTCGCTGGCCGACCTGCGCGACCGTCTGCCGGACGTGGTCAACACGCCGGAGACCCGTTTCCAGATCGACGAGGAGCGCAAGTTCAAGGTCGTGGACGAGGTGAAGGAGCGCCTGAAGGCCGAGGGCGCCAACGTCAACGACATCGACGGCGTTCGCGTGACGACTCCGGACGGCTGGTGGCTGCTGCGCGCGTCCAACACCCAGGACGTGCTGGTCGCCCGCGCCGAAGCCTTCAGCCCCGAGGGTCTGGAGCGCCTGAAGGCCGCGCTGATCGAGCAGCTGGAGAAGTCGGGCATGAACGCCCCGTCCTTCGACGGCAGCGGCGGTCACTGAGCGAAAGCACCCTCTCCCGGCCCTGCCGGGAGAGGGAAGGGGCCCACGACGTGGGAAGGGTGAGGGCAAGGTCTTCCCGAGAAACCTTGCCCTCACCCTCCCATGGCTGCGCCATGGGTCCCTCCCTCTCCCGCCGGGGGCGGGCGAGGGATATGCTGCGTTTCAGCCCCCCGCCCGCGCCGCGCGCCGCGCCGGCTTGGCGTCCTCCTCCGCCGCGCCCGGCTTGCGGAAGGTGCTGAATTCGGCGATGCGGTTCACGGCAAGGCCGTTCAGGCGGCAGGGCGCCACCTCCACCAGCTCGAACCCCGCCTTGCGGGGAAAGCGCGCGGCGATGCGTTCGCGGACATCGCGTTCGGCCTCCGCGATCATCACATAGCGGCGGATGCCGGTCCAGGTGCGCTGGCCCTGGCGGTCGGTGGCGAGCGTGTTGGCGGGGTTGTAGCGGACGGCGGCCTCCCAGAAGCGGCCCTGGCGCGGTTCCTGCCGGTCGAGGACGTAGTAGCGGTTGACCGGCGCTTCCTTCTTGGCGTCCAGCTCGACCAGGGCGGCTTGCAGATCCTGTTCGGCCTTGGCGACTCGCTTTTCGGCTTCGCTCTGCTGGTTGGTGAGTTGGGCGTAGGCGGCGGCCACGTCGGCGACCTCCTTGGTCAACTCCTCCATCTTCTCCCTGGTCTTGGCCTGGGATTCCCGGACCGAGACCAGCTGCCGGCGCCAGTAGCGGCTGGATAGCACCGTCAGGATCATCAGCCCGAGGCTGAAATAGAGCATCATCCCGGTCATGCGGAGAGGGCCTTCGAACCGATCCCGGCGCCGATGTCCGGGGCCATGGACAGCGGCACGATCTGCGACGGCAGCACGCCGTTCTTGGCGGTGAAGGCGGTGCGCAGGAGAGCGGTCGCCTGGTCGGGCGCCGGCGCGAAGACGTGGGCCACGTTGCGGTATTCCCAAATCTGGCGGGAGAAGATCACGTCGCGCCGCTCGATGGTGGCGACGTTGTCCTGAACGTTCAGCTGCGCCCAGAAGCCGGTCGTTTCGTCACTGTCGCCCAGTTCATGGACCAGCTCGACCTTGGCGAACTCCAGGGCCTTGATCTCGGTCAGCGCCTTTTGGCGGCGCCCGGTGAATTCCGTGTGGCGGGCCTGGAGTCCGGTCAGCTCGTTGCGCGTCTGTTCGGTCTTGCGCTTCCACTCGGTCAGCGCGGCCTTCCTCTTCTCGTGCTGGCGCTGCATCATCGACTCGCGCGCCTTTTCGGCGCTGACCCGCCCGACATCCATGACGATCGACAGGCCGAGTGCGGCGGCGCTGGTCACCAGCAGCAGCAAGCCCAGAAACTCGGCCGATATGACCATTCGTGCACCTTCGGTTGCGGCGGCAGCGCCCTCGTTATCATCAGGGCCAACTTAAAGGCGCTTGGCACCGCGACATTGCGTCGCAATCCTGCGCTCCGATGATTCGAAGTCGCCTTCGCGGTTGCAACAATCGCTCGAAACGCTGGACGAAACATGCCAACGCCGGATCCCGGCGCAAGTGGTAATGCCAATTTGTCGCAGTCCTATGCATGCAACGCCGGGCGGGGCGGGGAAGCCGGACATGACGCCGGGTCGCCTGTTGGGTATGGTGGGGACCCTGTTGCCTGACCGGAGGAACCATGCTCGATCTGCTGGTCCGCGATGACGCGCTGGACACGCTTCGCCGCACCTTCCCGGTGGCCGTGGGCCCCTACGAGATGCCGGCCGGGCTGACCGGGCTGGTGATCATCGACGAGGTGAACGGCTTCGCCGGCGTCGGCTGCGGCCCGCTCGCCCCGCCGGCGCCGAACGCGCAGATCGCCCGCATGGTCGACGAGACCGACCGGCTGGCCCGCCGCTTCGTGGAGGCCGGCTGGCCGATCTGCGCCTCGCTGGACAGCCACGATCCGGGCAAGCCGGAGCCGCCGTACCCGCCGCACTGCATCGCCGGCACGGGCCACGACGAGCTGGTGCCGGAGCTGAAATGGCTGGAGACCGCGCCCAACACCACTCTGATCACGAAGGACTGCATCAACCTCTTCGTCGGCGCGACCGGGCCGGACGGCAAGAACCGGCTGGTGGACTGGATCAACGGGCACCGGCTGGAATCGGTGGTGACGGTCGGCATCTGCACGGACATCTGCGTGATGGACTTCGTGCTGACGCTGCTGTCGGCGCGCAACCACGGCATGGTGCCGACGCTGAAGGACGTGGTGGTGCACGAACCGGGCTGCGCCACCTACGATCTGCCGATGGAGGCGGTGCGGGAGCTTGGGCTGCCGGAGACGGCGGCGCACCCGCAGGGGCCGGCCCACCATATGGGGTTGTACATGATGGCGTCGCGGGGGGCGCTACTTTCCGACGCAGTCCGGTGAGGCGTTCGGCCCTGTCGTTTTCGGTTGCTTCCCTGTAACATCCCTGCGTGGCGCGGACCCGAACCTTTCAATCGGGGGGCGTGCGGGGGAGGAGCCGGGTCGAAACCGGCGCGGAAACGTCGCATGACCGAAGAGCGATACCTGCGGGCGATCCGCAACGCGCTGGTCAAGCACCAGCAATGGCTGACCCGCGACCCCAGCGGGCAGGGGCGCTGCGCCGACCTCAGCTTCCACAACCTGTCCCGGCTGGGGCTGAACCGCATCAACCTGAGCAACGCCAAGCTGGCCGGCGCGAACCTGAACTCCGCGCGGATGGTGGGCGCCGTCCTGGCCAAGACGGACCTGTTCGGCGCCGACCTGTCGAAGGCCGACCTGACCGGGGCGACGCTGGAGTCCGCCGACCTGCGCGGCGCGCGGGTGGAGGGGGCCAAGCTGCACGAAGCGAACCTGCGCGGGGCCGACCTGCGCAAGGGCATGATGATGGGCGTCGACGACCGGCGTCCGGCCGGCAACGCGGACGGCAGCACGACCTTCGTGGGATCGAAGCTGACCAGGGCGGTGCTGGCCGACGCGCGCATGGCGCAGTGCGACTTTTCCGGCTGCGACATGGCCGGGGCGGACTTCACGGGGGGCGACCTGTCGGGCGCCATCCTGATCGGGGCCAATCTGGTCGATGCAGTGATGCGCACCGCCACGCTGGAGGGCGCGCTGATGTGCGGTGCCCGGCTGGACGAGGAGTTGCGCCGGACGCTGGAGCGGCGCGGCATCGACGTGGACGGCACGGGCCTGACCAGCCTAGCGGAGCGGATCGCCGACGCCATCTCCGCGCACCAGCTGTGGGTGGACCATGGCGGCAAGGCGGGCACGCGGCTGGAACTGCAACGGGCCGATCTGCGCGGCTACGGCTTCGCCAACCAGCTGCTGGCCGGTTGCGCGATGCGCTTCTGCGGCTTGCGCGGGGCTGATTTCTCGGGCGCCAAGCTGGTCATGGCGGATCTGTCCTATTGCGACCTGCGCGAAGCGGACTTCACCAGCGCGGACCTGTCCGGCTGCAACCTGCGCGGCGCCAATCTGGCGGGCGCGAAGCTGTGGCGGGCGCGGATGCGCTCGGTGGATCTGGCGGGGGACGGCAGCCGCATGTGGCCGACCAACCTCGCGGAGGCCAGCCTGACCGGCGCGGATCTGCGGGATGTCAGTCTGGCCGGAACGATCCTGCACGGCACGGACCTGTCGTCCATTAAGGCGACCCCGGCGACGCTGCGGGGGGCGGACGTGTCGTTCGCGGTCGGGGTGGAAGCGGTTTCAGCGTGAGCAGCGGCCACGCGCGGCGCCGCCCCGACGGTGGCGGTCAGGGCGTTCCCGTCCCGTCGGAGACGCGGATGTGGCCTGCGACGATGTCGCGGCGCGCCGACTCCACCCGCTCCAGCATGGCGGGGGTGAGGAGGGGGCGGTTGTTGTCGTCCACGGCGTAGTCGACCCCGCCCTCGGCCAAGCCCAGTGCGCGGACGCCGGGTGTCCAGCTGCCGGCGCGCCCGGCCTGGAAGGCGGTCTCCACGGCCAGATCGACGCGCTTCAGCATCGAGGTCAGGATAGTGCCGGGGTAGAGGTGGTTCTGGTTGCTGTCCACCCCGATGGCAAGGTGGCCGGCGTCTTTCGCCGCCGCGAAGATCCCGAAGTTGGAGACTCCGGCCCCGGCGAAGAGCACGTCGGCACCGCGCTGGAACTGGGCCTTCGCCACCTCCGCCCCGGTGGTCGGGTCGTTGAAGGCGGCCGGCGTGGTGCCGACGAAGTTGACGACGGTGGCGCAGTCGGGGCGGGCGTGCCGGGCGCCTTGCTCGAAGCCGGCGATGAACTTGCGGATCAGGGGGATGTCCAGCGCGCCGACGAAGCCGACTTTGCCCGTCTTCGACGCCAGCGCCGCCAGCATGCCGACGAGGAAGGCGCCTTCCTGTTCCTTGAAGGTGACGGACCGGACGTTGGCGGCCTCGACCACCGCATCGACGATGGTGAAGCGCACGCCCGGATGCTTTGGCGCCAGCGCGGCGAGCGGAGCGGCGTAGTAGAAGCCGATGGTCGCGAGGTCGGTCACGCCACGGCGCAGCAGGGCGGCCACGGCCTGCTCGAACTGCGCGGCGCTGGTGGGGAGATATTCGAGGTAGGGGACGCCGGTGGCGGCCTTGAACCGTTCGGCCCCGGCCAGGGCGCCTTCGTTGAAGCTCTTGTCGAACTTGTGGCCCACCGCGTAGACGAGGCCCGGCGCGAAGCCCTGCGCGCGCGCCGGAAGGGCCAGGGCGGCAAGTCCGGCGGTGCCCAGCGTCAGCAGCGTGCGGCGGTGGATCAGGGTCATCGGGCGGACTCGGGTGAGACGGTTTCGGCGATGAGGGCGGCGTGGCGCACCCGCAGGGGGATCAGCGCCGGATTGTCGTTGGCCGGAGGCGGGGTGACAAGCCGCGCGTCGGCCAAGCCGGTTTCGGTCAGGGTGGTGTCGGGAAAACCCGCGACGGCGCGGCGGAGCGCGCTTGTGAAGTCGGCGTCGGACAGGCCGCTGTGGGGTTGCCCGTTAGGCCCACGCAGGTTGAGGAACAGCAGCGTGTCGCCGAAGGCGGTGTAGCCGCCGCCGAGGCCATCGTGGATCGTCGCGGCGGCTTCGAAGAAGCGCTGCGCCGTGGTCGGGGTCAGAGTGCCCTCGGGGAAGCGGACCAGAGCGTAGCCGGTAGTGCCGTCGCCGCCCGCGAAATCGGCCACGAGAACGCTGTCCTGGCGGAAGGTCCAGGCGATGGCGGCGGCCAGCCGGTCGGCGGGCGCATCGGCCAGCGGGGCGGCGGTGTGCAGCGACGGGTTGGTTTGCCGGCGGTAGCCGCCCATGCGCAGTTCGGTCGCCGCCGCTTGGCCGTCGAGACCCATGATGCGCACAATGGCCGGGACCAGTTCGTCGCGGGCGCGTTCGGTCAGGCGTTGGCGCGCTTGATAGGAGGCGTTGGCGGGAACGTCGGCCGACACGGCTTCGTAGAAGAGATGCTGCGCCGTGCCCTGGGCGGTGGCGGGGATGGCGGTCCCGAGTGCCGCAAGCGCCACCAGCAGGTGGACCAGTCTGGTCACGGGACGTTCTCTCCGAAGGGCAGGTGATCGACATTCTAAACGCTGAGATGGTCTTGACGCATAGGTTATTCGCATGCCCTATGCGTCTGGACGCCGCGCCGGGTATCTGTGATAGGATGCCGATCAACAGGCCGGTCCGGCGAACGGGCGCGGCGCCATGGGGGGGGAGGACGGGGCATGATCGAAACCCGATCGCTGAAGGGAAAAACTCTGTTCATCACCGGCGCCAGCCGGGGCATCGGCAAGGCCATTGCGCTGCGCGCGGCCCGCGACGGCGCCAACGTCGCCATCGCCGCGAAGACGACCGACCCGCACCCGAAGCTGCCCGGCACCATCTATTCCGCCGCCGAGGAGATCGAGGCGGCGGGCGGCAAGGCCCTGCCGTTGCTCTGCGACATCCGGGACGACGCGCAGGTGGCGGACGCGGTGGCGAAGACGGTCGAGGCGTTCGGCGGCATCGACATCCTGGTCAACAACGCCAGCGCCATCAGCCTGACCGGCACGCTGGAAACCCCGCTGAAGCGCTGGGACCTGATGATGGGGGTCAACGGGCGGGGGACCTTCGCCTGCTCGCAGGCCTGCCTGCCGCATCTGCTGAAGGCGGAAAACCCGCACATCCTGACCCTGTCGCCGCCGCTGACCCTGAACCCGCGCTGGTTCCAGCACCACACCGCCTACACCATCGCCAAGTACGCGATGAGCCTGTGCACCCTGGGCATGGCCGAGGAGTTCCGGGGCAAGGTGGCCGTCAACTCCCTGTGGCCGCGCACGATCATCGGCACGGCGGCCATCGCCATGCTGAAGGGTGCCGCCGAGTTTGACAACTGCCGCAAGCCGGAGATCCTGGCCGACGCGGCGCACGCCATCCTGACGCGGGACGCGCGGACCGTCACCGGCAACTTCTTCATCGACGACGAGGTGCTGGCGGAGGAGGGCGTCGCCGACCTCGACCAGTACGCGGTGAAGCCGGGGGCGCCGCTGGCGCCGGATATCTTCCTGGATTGAGGAGAGGGGGCGTCGCCCCCTCAACGCTCGCCCCTCAATGCGCCTCGTCCCAGTTGTCGCCGATGCCGGCTTCGGCGACGAGGGGGATGCCGAGTTGGGCGGCGCCCTCCATCACCTCCTTGATCAGCTTCGCGGCGGAGTCTGCCTCCGCCTCCGGGACTTCGAACAGCAGTTCGTCGTGCACCTGCAACAGCATGCGGGCCTGGGAGCCGGCGGCCTCAAGGGTGGCGGGGACGCGGGCCATGGCGCGCTTCATGATGTCGGCGGCGGTGCCCTGGATGGGGGCGTTGATGGCCTGACGCTCGGCGAAGGCGCGGCGGGCGGCGTTCTTGTCGTGGATGCCCGGCATGTAGCAGCGCCGGCCGAACAGAGTCACCACATAGCCGTGCTGGCGGGCGAAGGCCTTGGTCGCCTCCATCCAGGCCTTCAACTCGTGGAACCGCTCGAAATAGGCCTTGATGAAGGCGTTGGCCTCGCCGGGCAGGATGCCGAGCTGCCGGCCGAGGCCGAAGCCGGAGATGCCGTAGATGATGCCGAAGTTGATGGCCTTGGCCTTGCGCCGGATCTCGGACGTCATCTGGTCGAGCGGCACGCCGAAGACCTGGGACGCCGTCGCCGCGTGAATGTCGATGCCTTGGCGGAACGCCTCCTTCAGGGCGGCGATGTCGGCCATTTCGGCGACCAGCCGCAGTTCGATCTGCGAATAGTCCACGGACAGCAGCTTGTGGCCGGGGGCGGCGACGAAGGCGCGGCGGATTTTGCGGCCTTCCTCCGTGCGGACGGGGATGTTCTGCAGGTTCGGGTCGGTCGAGGACAGGCGGCCCGTGTTGGTCACCGCCATGGCGAAGGCGGTGTGCACGCGCCCCGTCGCCTCGGCGATCTGCTCCTGGAGGGCGTCGGTGTAGGTGCTCTTCAGCTTCGCCAGCTGGCGCCAGTCGAGCACGCGCTGGGCGATGCTGTGGCCCTGCTCCGCCAATTCTTCAAGGACGCTGGAGTCGGTGGAGTAGGCGCCGGTCTTACCCTTCTTGCCGGTGCCGAGCTTCAGCTCGTCGAACAGGATTTCGCCGAGTTGCTTGGGCGAGCCGATGTTGAAGCTGCGGCCAGCGAGGCTGTGGACGTCCTTTTCGATTTCCGCCAAGCGGCCTTCGAGATCCCTGGAGAGGGTGGACAGGGCGTTGCGGTCCACGCGCACGCCGCAGGATTCCATGCCGGCGACGATGGGGACCAGCGGGCGTTCCAGCGTCTCGTAGAC
>JAEZID010000390.1 GCA_023416195.1 Pseudomonadota bacterium
GGGTGCGGCCGACAATGGCGTTGGCGAGCAGGGCCGGCGCGCCGAAGCCGGCGCGGTCCACGCCGCGCGCGGCCAGCAGGCCGGTGCCCGGAACCACACGTCCGGTGCCGAAGGGTGCCCCCATGGTGAAGGTGCAGGCCACGCCGTTCTCGTCCGGGTCGATCACGACGAGGCCGGCGCCGGGAATGGACGCACCGTTGCCGGTGGCGCCCAGCGCCTGGGCGACCCGAGCGGCGCGCTGGGCGGGGGCCAAGTCGGCGGCGGCGTTCCAGGCGGCGGTCAGGGCGGCGCCGGACTCGGGCTCCGGCAGTTGCGCGAAATGCATGGAGACGATGCCCAGCGGAACGGCCGAGGTGGCGCCCCAGCGCGGCTGGTAGCCGCGCAAAGCCGACGGGTCGAGGCCGAGGGATGGCGCCACCGTCGCGCCGAGCGGGCCGCCGTACAGCGAGGCGACGCCGGTGCGGCGCACCTGCGACAGCGTGTTGGCGAGGTCCGGCTGGCTGAAGGGCGTGCCCTCGGCGAGCGGCGCGCCGGTGGGCAGGAAGACGCGCCTGGCCTCCGGGTCGGCGGCGAGGCGGCTGCCATTGGCGGCGAGGTCCTGGGCGAGCGCGCGGCTGACCGGGGTGGAGCGGGCGAGCTGTTCGGCCGGGACGACGGTCTGCTCCCACCGCAGGACGCCGGCCCCGGCCTGGAGCGCGTAGACGCCGCGCAGGAAGGCGGGGATGGCGGCTCCGGCTGGGCCGGCAGGGCGGGGGAGGAAGTCCAGCGTGCGGACTTCCTTCTTCGCGGCGTTGAAGACGACGCAAACACCGCCGCCGGCCAGCCCGACGCGGGAGGGCAGGGTGGCCGTCATCGCCAGCGCCATGGCCGCCGCCGCGTCGCCCGCGCGGCCGCCCTGGGCGATGATGTCGCGGCCGATGCCCGCCGCCCGCGGCTCGTCCGCCATGACGTAGCTTTGCAGCAGGGCGTTCGTCTTGTACTTGGTGTTGACGCAGCCGGGCAGCAGCGTTGCGGCTATGGCAATCGCGCCCAACCCTTGCCAGATTTGGCGGGTAGACCCGTGGCGTCGGGGGTGGGATGCTCGGTTCCGGAATGCGGAGGTCGTAACGGTGCGCAAGCCCAGCAGGCTGGTTTCGGTCATCGCCATCTTTGCCGTGATGATTTTGTCGTGGACGCCGCCCGCGGGCGCGCAGCGCCGGCAGGAGATGCAACTCCTCAGCGACGCCGAAACCGAACATATCATCCGCGACATGGCGCGGCCAATCTTCCAGGCCGCCGGCATCGACGCGGACACGGTCAACATCATCCTGGTCAACGACAACACCATCAACGCCTTCGTGGCGGGCGGGCAGAACATCTTCCTGCACACCGGGCTTTTGCTGGGGGTGGATGACGCCGGCCAGCTGCTGGGCGTGATCGCGCACGAAACCGGGCACATCGCGGGCGGTCATCTGGTGCGCGGGTCGGAGGCGATGGAGAACGCCTTCCTGTCCTCGCTGATCGGCATGGGGCTGGGCATCGTCGGCGGCATCGCGGCCGGCAGCGCCGGGGCCGGCGCGGCCGGCGTGATGCTGGGCCAGCATCTGGCGGAGCGGAACTTCCTGTCCTTCTCGCGCAGCCAGGAATCCTCGGCCGATCAGGCGGGCCTGTCCTACATGGAGCAGGCCGGCGTGTCGGCGCGCGGCATGGTCTCCTTCCTGGAAAAGCTGGGTGCCGACGAGCCGGTGCTGACCGACCGCGACCAGGGCTACCGCCGCACCCACCCGCTGACCCGCGAGCGCATCGATTCGGTGCGCAACTTCGCCGACCGCTCCCGTTTCGGCAACAAGCCCATTCCGGCGGCGTGGAACGAGAATTTCCACCGCGTCCAGGCCAAGCTCTACGCTTATCTGGACCCCAACGGGGCGTTGCGGCGCTACCGTGCGGAGGACCGGTCGTTCGTCGCGCGCTACGGGCGGGCCTACGCCTATTTCCGGCGCGGCGAGGTCAAGCAGGCCGTGCCGCTGGTCGATCAGCTGATCGCCGAAGAGCCGAAGAACGCCTTCCTGCACGAGATGAAGGGCGACCTGATGCTGCAGAACGGGCGCGCGCCCGACGCGGTGGCGCCCTACCGCAAGGCCATCGAATTGCAGCCGGACGCCAACAGCATCCGCGTGTCGCTGGCCCACGCCCTGCTGGAACAGAACGACCCCCGGCTGGCCGACGAGGCGCTGAAGCATCTCCAGATCGCTTCCAAGACGCAGGGCTCGGCCTTCCTGTGGCGGCTGACGGCCCAGGCCTGGAGCATGAAGGGCAACAACGGTATGGTCGCCTACGCCACCGCCGAGGAAGCCTTCGCGCGCGGCGACAAGCCGATGGCCCGCGCCCAGGCGGAACGGGCGGAGAAGCTGCTTCCCGTGGGATCCCCCGGCTGGCTGCGCGCCCAGGACATTCGCGGGCAGGCCGGCGGGAAGTAGCGCGGCCGCCTTGCCCGGCCCTCCTCGTTCAGTCCCCTTGTTCGGCCGGATGATCCGGTACAGAGTAACGCCCGCATCCGCACCCAGAGGTTTTTCGACATGATCCGCATCCGCCCCGCCGCCCTCGCGCTGACCGCCGCGCTGGCGGCGCTTTCCCCCGCCGTCGTCCCGGCGCAAACCGTGGACGAGGCGCAGCGCAAGGCCATCGAGGGGGTGGTGCGCGATTATCTGATGAAGAACCCGGAAGTCATCCTGGAAGCCATCGAGGCGTTGCAGCAGCGCGAGAAGACGGCGGAGGCGGAGCGGGCTAGGAAGGCGCTGGCGGACAACAAGGCCGCGCTGTTCCAGAATCCGGCCGACCCGGCGATGGGCAACGCGCTGGGCGACGTGACGGTGGTGGAGTTCTTCGACTACCAGTGCGGCTACTGCAAGGCGGTGATGGCCGACACGCTGCGGCTGGTCAAGGAGGACCCCAAGCTGCGCTTCGTCTTCAAGGAGTTCCCGATTCTTGGGCCGGCGTCGGTCGTGGCGGCGCGCGCGGCGCTGGCCGCCAAGGCGCAGGGCAAGTATCTGGAAGTCCACAACGCCCTGATGGGCCATCGCGGCCAGCTGGACGAGGACACCATCTACCGGCTCGCCAAGTCGGCCGGCGCCGACGTGGAAAAGCTGAAGAAGGACATGGACAGCCCGGAGGTGATGAAGGTCATCGCCACCAACCAGCAGCTGGCCGAACAGCTGGGCATCCGCGGCACGCCGGGTTTCGTCATCGGCGACGCGCTCGTTCCCGGCGCCATCAAGCTGGACGAGATGAAGCGTCTGGTCGAAGCGGCGCGGAAGGGCTGACGCGACCATGACCTTTCCGACCAAGGTCGTCTTCGACATCGGGCACGTTCTCATCGAATGGGATCCCCGGAACCTCTACCGCGAGATTTTCGAGGGGTACGAGGATCTGATGGAGCACTTCCTCGACAACGTCTGCACCCCGGCCTGGAACCTGGAGCAGGACCGGGGCCGGCCGTGGGAGGAGGCGGTCGCCCTGCTGACCGCCGAGCATCCGGATTGCGCCGAGCTGATCCGCGCCTACCACGAGCGTTGGGAGGAGATGGTGCCCGGCCCCGTGGCCGGCACGCCGGACATCCTGCTGGAGCTGAAGAAGCGGAAGACTCCGCTCTATTCGATCACCAACTTCTCGGCCGACAAGCTGGCGCTGACCCGCAGGCGCTTCGATTTCCTGAACGTCTTCGACGGCGTGGTGGTGTCGGGGGAGGAGCGGCTGGTGAAGCCGGACCCGGCGATCTTCCGGCTTCTGCTGGATCGCTACGGGCTGGCGGCGTCGGACTGCTTCTTCATCGACGACAACGCGGCGAACGTGGAGGCGGCGCGCGACGTCGGCATGGTCGCGCACCAGTTCACCGGCGCCGAGCAGCTGCGGCGCGCGTTGGAGGGGGTGGGCCTTTTGCCCGCAGGCTAAGGCTTCTCCTCGACGGAGGCCGTTTTCTGCGGGCAAATGTCGAAAATTTTCTTTCTGAGGATATCCTCGTATTCCGTTAGATAAAGCAGTTCGGCGGATCGCAGCTTTTTTGCCTCTTCGTGAATGTTTCGCAGCTTCATCAGGTCATCGAACAGGTTGTCGATTCCACTGATCGGGGCGCTTTCGATCTTGACGCTGACCAGACCTCCAAGGGTCTGGTGTTTCGCTTTCGGCATGACGTCGTTGTAGAAACTTTCGTCCGACGCGAGCATGGTCAGGGCAAGCTTGCAGAATTCCGGCCTGGAGGCCTTGGACATTTCGACCAGGAAGGTGTTTCGCGTTTGGGTCTGTGTCTCCCGAGCGGCGATCTGGCCGCCCCATATGCCGGCGCACGCTGCCACAACCGCGCCTATCACGGCAGCGTAGCCGGCGGGGACATCCTTCTTAAGAAGCCTTAACATCAGACGACACTGATGGCCGAGACTGGAAAGTAGTCCTTTCTGGTCTCGGCGGTAACGAGAAGGTTGTTCGTTCGAATCGGTGACTTCAGGCCGTACACGTCATAAATATCGGCCGTTTTCGCAGCCACCTCGTAAGGGCTGGAACCGGAGAAAACACGCGGCTCGCCATTGGTGAGCCGTCGCCATTCATCGATGGGAAGGCGATGGGTGCGTTGCAGGGAAATGTTGTTGAAAGCGTTGAAGTCGACCCGGCCCGTTTGCTCTCTGTCGGACGGATTCAGCAACGCAATCCGCCCACTGGCCGGTTCTTGGACCGACCAGAGCGTCGCAACGGAGAAGATGCCGATCATTGCCAGAAGAAGGGCCGGGATGGCAGCTTCGGCTTCCTTGGGATTAAAGGACGTGCCGCCGACCAGAAGCAAACCTGCGCCGAGGCCTGCCGACTTGATGAAATTTCTGCGGCTGAAGCCATGGCCCGTCTTTTGAGTGGAACGCGCCGAATCCGACAGGTGGCCATGAAATGCGCCGTCAAACTCATGAATCGCGCTGGCGTTCTGAAGCATCGCAATGGGAAAGCTAGCAACTTTTCGCGTTTCCAGCATCAGCATCATGCAACCTCCATTCTGGTCGGCATGCCTCTGTCGACGCGTCGATTGTGCATTGCGAACTTATGAAATTCAATCCGCTGCATCGCGGCGGCTGACTATGGTTCGTGCACCTATTGCCGTGAAGGGAAATGCTATTAAGGGTGGTCTTTGCGACGCGAGCGACGCTGGTCTTCGTATTGTTAACGGGAAGTCACCGTAAAATTTTTGAACGCGACCTCGGACTTTCTTAAAGGGTCGCCTTTGAAAAAAATCCCCGGCTTCCCTGCCTGGATCGGTGCTTGCAAAACCAGCGATCCGACGTAGGTGCCATTGATGTACCCTTTGACACGCCGTCCATCATGCGCGACGGTTAGAATGTTTTCGCCGCCGTTGATCGAGGCGCTGTATTGCCAGCCGGTCCAGTTCTCCTCCGACTCATACAAGTACCAATGGTTTGAAGAGACGGCGAAATAGCCCCCGACGAAGCGAATTTCGACAGGGCGATGAGTGTCGCTGCTGATGCGACGCATTGAGGCTGTGATCGAATATGGCGGCCTTACGCTGGAGTTGTACTGAAGGCTGGCGTATGACCAGGAGCCGCTTTGACCGCCTGTGGTTGCGACGAAGCCGCCGTCTCTCATGCCGGTGATGTTGCCGGCTTCAATGCGCCATTGTTCGACTGGCTTCAGGTATACTGAGTTCTGCTCAAAAACGGTGTTCCGATGGGTGCGGGACGAAGCGGCTCTCTCATAATTCGCCCGGCATGACGAAAGTAAAAATTCACATAGAACCAGCGTTAGGACGATTTTTGCATGGCGATATCCGGATTTTTCGGTCGCGTGTCTTCTTGCATTCGACGATAATGGCACGTCCATTTGATGGCCTATCATTGTGTGGACTCGTGGCAAGCGTTTAGCCGCAATTCGGCCGGGTTCATAAAATGCCGACTGTGTGTCAACGTGCCGCATGCCGCCGCAACATCCTGGGTCTTCCGGGCCACGCCGCAGCCGGGTCAATCAACCGGCTTAGCGCGCCGTTGGAGGATATGCAATCTCCAGGACCTCGATCTGCTCGACTCCGTTGGGGGTGCGGAGGTCCACCACGTCGCCTTCCTGGGCCTTCAGGAGCGCGCGGGCGATGGGGGAAATCCAGCTGACCCGGGCGCGGTCCATGTCCACCTCGTCGGCGCCGACGATGGTGACGGTGTTCTCCGTGCCGTCCTCGCGGGCGTAGGTCACGGTGGCGCCGAAGAAGACGCGGTCGCGGTTCTTC
>JAEZID010000411.1 GCA_023416195.1 Pseudomonadota bacterium
TGCTCGGTCGGCTGCACGGTCATCGCGGAGGTGCAGAACGGCGTCTGGACCGGCCAGGAGCCGGGCTGGGAAAGCCCGATCAGCCAGGGCGCGCACTGCGCCAAGGGTGCGTCCGTGCGCGAGCTGACCAAGGGCGAGCGCCGGGTGAAATACCCGATGAAGCTGGTCGGCGGCCAGTGGCAGCGCATCTCCTGGGATCAGGCCATCGAGGAGGTCGGCAACCAACTGCTCGACATCCGGCAGCAGTCCGGGCCGGACGCGGTGTTCTGGCTGGGCTCGGCCAAGTTCTCCAACGAGGGCTCGTACCTCTACCGCAAGCTGGCGGCCTTCTGGGGAACCAACAACGTCGACCATCAGGCGCGCATCTGCCATTCCACCACGGTCGCCGGCGTGGCGAACACGTGGGGCTACGGCGCCATGACCAACAGCTACAACGACATTCAGAACTCCAAGGCGCTGCTGATCATCGGCGGCAACCCGGCGGAGGCGCACCCCGTCTCGCTGCCGCACATGCTGCGCGGCAAGGAGCGCAACCGCGCCCCCTTCATCGTCATCGACCCGCGCTTCACCCGCACCGCCGCCCACGCCACCGAGTATGTGCGCATCCGTCCCGGCACGGACATCCCCATCACCTGGGGCATCCTGTGGCACATCTTCGAGAACGGGTGGGAGGACAAGGAATACATCCGCCAGCGCGTCTACGGCATGGACGAGATCCGCGCCGAGGTGAAGAAGTGGGATCCCGCCGCCGTCGAGCGCGTCACCGGCGTGCCCGGCGAACAGGTCAAGCGCGTGGCCGAGGCGCTGGCGAAGAACAAGCCCAGCACGGTCATCTGGTGCATGGGCATCACCCAGCACACGACCGGCACGGCCAACGTGCGGGCGCTGTCGATCCTGCAGCTGGCGCTGGGCAACATCGGCGTGGCCGGCGGCGGCGCCAACATCTACCGCGGCCACTGCAACGTGCAGGGCGCCACCGACTTCGGCCTCGACGTCACCTCGCTGCCCTCCTACTACGGCTTGGCCGAGGGGGCGTGGAAACATTTCTGCCGCGCCTGGGACGTCGACTACGACTGGATGAAGAGCCGCTTCGCCTCCAAGGATCTGATGGAGATGAAGGGCATCCCGACGACCCGCTGGTTCGACGGCGTGACCTACAAGCCGGAGGACATCCAGCAGCCCAGCCCCCTGCGCGCCATGGTCTGCTTCGGGCACGGCGGCAACACCGTCACCCGCATGCCGGAAATGATCAAGGGTCTGGAAAAGCTGAGCCTTCTGGTCGTCGCCGACCCGCACCCGACCACCTTCGCGGCGATCAAGGAGCGGCGCGACAACACCTACCTGCTGCCGGCCTGCACGCAGTTCGAGACGGACGGTTCGCGCACCTGCTCCAACCGCTCCATGCAGTGGGGCGAGAAGATCGTCGAGCCGATCTTCGAATCCAAGGACGACTACACGATCATCTACCTGCTGGCGAAGAAGCTCGGCTTCGCCGACGACATGTTCAAGCACATCACGGTCGAGGGCACCCGCCCCGTGCCGGAGGACATCCTGCGCGAGATCAACCGCAGCTGCCTGTCCACCGGCTACACCGGCCAGTCGCCGGAACGGCTGAAGATGCACATGAAGCATCAGGCCGACTTCGACAAGATCACCATGCAGGCGACCACCGGCCCGCTGAAGGGCGAATATTACGGCCTGCCCTGGCCCTGCTGGGGCCAGCCGGAACTGCGCCACCCCGGCAGCCCGGTGCTCTACGACACCTCCAAGCACGTCATGGAAGGCGGCGGCGTCTTCCGCGCCCGCTTCGGGGTGGAGCGCAACGGCGTCTCCCTGCTGGCCGAGGGCAGCTATTCCAAGGGATCGGAGATTGAGGACGGCTATCCGGAATTCACCATGGCCATGCTGAAGAAGCTCGGCTGGGACAAGGATCTGACGCCGGAGGAGATGCGCGTCATCAACGCCATCGGCGGCGACAAGGTGGACGAGGTCAGCTGGCAGACGGACCTGTCCATGGGCATCATCCGCGTGGCGCTGAAGCACGGCTGCTCGCCGCACGGCAACGCCAAGGCCCGCGCGGTCGCCTGGAACCTGCCCGATCCGGTGCCGGTGCACCGCGAGCCGATCTACTCGCCGCAGCCGGAGCTGGTGAAGCAGTACCCGGCCATCGAGGACCGGCGCGACTTCCGCCTGCCGCAGCTGGCCCGCTCGCTCCAGTTCAAGATTTCGGACAGCGACCTGCGGCAGAAGTTCCCCTTCGTCCTGACCTCCGGCCGTCTGGTCGAATACGAGGGCGGCGGCGAGGAGACGCGCTCCAACCCCTGGCTCGCCGAACTCCAGCAGTCGATGTTCGCGGAGATCAACCCGAAGGACGCCGAACGGCTGGGCATCCGCGACGGCGCGCTGGTCTGGGTCTATGGGCCGGAAAACAACGCCAAGGCGAAGGTCCGCGCGCTGGTCACCGAACGCATCGGCGTCGGCACGGTCTTCATGCCCTTCCACTTCTCCGGCTACTGGCAGGGCGAGAGCCTGCGCGACAACTACCCGCCGGGCACCGACCCCATCGTGCTGGGCGAACCGGCGAACGGGGTGACGACCTACGGCTACGACCCCGTGACCTTCATGCAGGAAACCAAGGTCACGCTCTGCCGCGTCGAGCCGGCATAAGAAAGGCAGGGAGGGAGAACGGAATCATGGCCCGCATGAAGTTCCTGTGCGACGCCGAGCGCTGCATCGAATGCAACGCCTGCGTCACGGCCTGCAAGAACGAACACGACATCCCCTGGGGCATCAACCGCCGCCGCGTCGTCACGCTGAAGGACGGCCAGCCGGGGGAACGGTCGATCTCCATGGCCTGCATGCACTGCAACGACCCGCCCTGCGCGGCGGTCTGCCCGGTGGACTGCTTCTACCAGACGGCGGACGGGGTGGTCCTGCATTCCAAGGACCTGTGCATCGGCTGCGGCTACTGCTTCTACGCCTGCCCCTTCGGCGCGCCGCAATACCCGCAGGCGACCAACTTCGGCGGTCGGGGCAAGATGGACAAGTGCACCTTCTGCGCCGGCGGCCCGGAGGCCGACAACACGCCGGAGGAATACCAGAAGTACGGCGCCAATCGTCTGGCCGAAGGCAAGCTGCCGCTGTGCGCGGAGATGTGCTCGACCCGCGCGCTGATGGCCGGCGACGGCGACGTGCTGGCCGACATCTACCGGGAACGGGCGGTGCGGCGCGGCTACGGCTCCGGCGCCTGGGGCTGGTCCACGGCCTACGGGCGCGAGGATCGCGGCCGCGCCTTCGGTCCCGGCCGGTCCGGCGCTGGCGTCGGCGCCGGCGGCACCAGCGGCAGCTGAACCATGCCCCTTTCCGTCCTGGGGGAGAGGGGCCAACAGAAACGCACGGGAAGGACGCGACCATGACGAGGCATCTCCGTCACCTTCTGGTCCTGATGGTGCTGCTGCTCGCGGCACCGGCGGTCCAGGCGCAGATCAACCAGACGCCGAACCCCAGCTTCCCCACCTCCAAGGATCAGGTCCAGCTCTACCAGAACCTGGACGACCAGATCACCGGCCGGGTCAGCATCCCCGACAACAAGCTGGGCGTGCTGGTCCAGCCCGAGGGGCGCGAGTGGCGTGAGTTCCGCACGAGCACGCTGCGCATCATCTCCGGCGCGGTCATCCTGGGCATGACGGCCCTGCTGGCGATCTTCTATCTGATCCGCGGCACCATCCGCATCCACGGCGGACGCTCCGGCCGGACGGTCCTGCGTTTCACCGGCATCGACCGTTTCGCGCATTGGACCACGGCGGTCAGCTTCCTGATCATGGCGGTCACCGGGCTGATCGTCACCTTCGGGCGGCCGTTGCTGATCCCCCTGCTCGGCCACCCGGCCTTCACCACCCTGGCCGAGGGCAGCAAGTACCTGCACAATTTCTTCAGCGTGCCCTTCGTCTTCGGCCTCGTCCTGGTCTTCGTGCTGTGGGTGCGCGACAACATCCCGGAGCGGGCCGACCTCGTCTGGCTGAAGACCATGGGCGGCCTGCTCGGCAAAGGCGGCGACGAGCATCCGGAGGCCGGGCGCTTCAACGCCGGTCAGAAGGGCATCTTCTGGGCGGTGGTGTTCGGCGGCGTGGCGCTGGCGATCAGCGGATTCCTGCTGATGATGCCCTTCGCCGTCACCGGCATTTCCGGCATGCAGATCCTCCACGTCGTGCATGGCGTGGTGGCGGCGCTGCTGATCGCGGTGATCATCGCGCACATCTACATCGGCTCCATCGGCATGGAAGGCGCCTTCGACGCCATGGGGCGCGGCGAGGTGGACGTGAACTGGGCGCGCGACCATCACCGCCGCTGGTACGAGGAGCAGGCCCGCGCCATGCGCACCGACGACGGCCATCCCATCCGCCACCGCGCGGCGGAGTGAGCGTCGAACGGCATCAGGAAATCCCTCTCCCGCCCTGGGAGAGGGATTTTTCCTTTACTGCCTTTCCCCCGAGAAATTCCGGTGCTCGATCGACGGGCCTTCGCCGATGCGCGCGCTGGGCGTGGAGAAGGCCCGGTCGGCTTCGCGGCTGAAGGTCCCCTCCAGCACAAAGCCCGCCACCACGGCCAGCAGCACGGCACAGATCACCGCCATTCCGAACGCTTTCATGATCCCTCCTCCCGCTCCACCGGCGGAGCTGTCGCTTTTGTTGCTCTAACGCACGGAACGGGGCACGGTTGCATGACGGGCCACACCGCTTGGCGAAGCGCGTCCGCGCGCCCCATCTAAACGGATAAACGCGGCCCTTCGCCGCTCAGACAGGATGACAGCCGGTGATTATCGAGAGCGATCTGAAGCTCGACTTCAAGGACGTGCTGATCCGCCCGAAGCGCAGCACCCTGCAAAGCCGCAGCGAGGTGGACGTGAACCGGACCTTCCGCTTCGTCCACAGCGGGTCGGAATGGACGGGCTTCCCGCTGATCGCGGCCAACATGGACGTGGTCGGCACCATGAACATCGCCCGCGCGCTGTCCCGCTTCGGCGCGATGACGGCCCTGCACAAGCATTACCCGGCCGACGCCCTGGCCGCCTTCTTCCGCGACGAGGACACGACGAACGTCTTCTACTCCCTCGGCACGACCGAGGCCGACTACGACAAGTTCCAGCAGGTCAAGGCCAAGGCGCCCATCGGCCGGGTCTGCCTGGACGTCGCCAACGGCTATTCGGAGCGGTTCGTGCGCTTCGTCGCCCGCATGCGCAAGGAGAACCCGGATCTGGTCATCATGGCCGGCAACGTGGTGACCGGCGACATGACGGAGGCGCTGGTGCTGGCCGGTGCCGACATCGTGAAGGTCGGCATCGGTCCGGGTTCGGTCTGCACCACGCGCAAGATGACCGGCGTCGGCTATCCGCAGCTGTCGGCGATCATCGAATGCGCCGACGCCGCCCACGGGCTGAAGGGTCAGGTCTGCGGCGACGGCGGCTGCACGGTGCCGGGCGACGTGTCCAAGGCCTACGGCGCGGGCGCCGATTTCGTGATGCTCGGCGGCATGCTGGCCGGCCACGACGAGTGCGAGGGCGACATCCGTTACGAGGAGCGCGACGGCCAGCGCGTGCCGACCGCCATGACCTTCTACGGCATGTCGTCGGACACGGCGATGCACAAGTACGCGGGCGGCGTCGCCGCCTACCGCACGTCGGAGGGCAAGACGGTGGAGGTCCCCTACCGTGGCCCGGTCGAGGGCACGATGCAGGAGATCATGGGCGGCGTGCGCAGCATGATGACCTACATCGGCGCCACCAAGCTGAAGGAGGTCCCGAAG
>JAEZID010000466.1 GCA_023416195.1 Pseudomonadota bacterium
GCTTGGCGCGCAGCACCTCCTCCGTGATGCGGAGGGCGGCGGGCAGGGCGACGAAGCGGTCGAGCGCCGGGTCGCTGTAGGCTTCCTTGAAGGGGGCCATCTCCGCGATGCGGCTGGCGCCGTCGGCGGTGATGACGACGCGGGCGCCCGCGTTCTCGATGCGGTCGGACAGCGTCTTGTCGGAAAAGCCGCCGAACACGGCGGTGTAGATGACGCCCAGCCGCTTCGCCCCTTCGGTCCAAACGATTTGGTCGAGGATGTTGGGCATGTTCAGCGCGATGCGGTCGCCCTGCGCCAGCCCGAGGTCGCGCAGCGCCTGCGCGGCCAGCGCCGAGCGGATCAGCAGCTCGCGTCGGGTCAGGGTGATGTGGCGGACGGGGCCGCCGCGCCCGTCGTTGGCCGCCGCGTCCCAGCGGTCGCCCTCGTACCAGTAGGCGACCTCGGCGCCGTGGCCGGACAGGACGTGGCGGTCCACCTCGTTGAAGGCGGCGTTGGTGCGGGCGCCGACGAACCAGCGGTAGAAGGGGGCTTCGGAGCCGTCGAACGCCTGGGTCCAGGGAGTCCAGTCGCGGCGCTCGGCCGGCTCGCCGGTCGTGGCGTTCCAGCCCCGCCACACCCCGTCGCCCTCGCGCGTCAGCCAGGAGGCGCCGTCGAACCAGTGGATCGTTTCCGCCGCGATGGCGCCGTGGAAGGCGCCGGGATCGGCCACGCAGGCGGCGCGCTGGGCCTGCCAGTCGGCGGCGGAGCGGATCGGGTTGACCGTCACGTCCTGCGGCAGCGGCGGCACGAAAGGCTGGCCGGCGGTCCCTGCGGCGGCGGTGTCCATCTCTCTCTCCCTGAAAGCTTTTTCTTGTCGGGGCCGCGTCGTTGCGCGACCGTCGTCACTATAGGGCGCAATCACAACAATGGGGAGGACACAACATGACCGAACGCAACAGCGCGGCCGACGACGCCGAAATGACCTTTTCGGTCAGCCACGCCGATCCGGCGGACTTCCAGCGCGACGGGCTGCGGCCCTTCTTCGAGTACCGCGACCTGGGCATCCGCGCGGCGACCGGCGGGAAGGCCAACGCCCATGTGATCCGCGCCCGGCCGGGCGAGCCATCGCACGGCGGCTGGCACACGCACGATCTGAATTTCCAGATGGTCTATGTGCTGAAGGGCTGGGTGAAGTTCGCCTATGAGGGCGTGGGCGAGGTGCTGTTGCAGGCTGGGTCCTGCGTGCACCAGCCGCCGGGCATCCGCCATGTGGAGATCGAGCATTCCGACGATCTGGAAATGCTGGAGATCACCTTGCCGGCCGAGTTCCCCACGGCTTCGGCCGAAGAGCCCGGCGCATAAAAAAGACCGGCCGCACAAGGCGGCCGGCAAGATGCTTTGGAGGAATCGTTCACCATGGACGCAGGGAACAAGAGCGGCCATGGGACGGTTCGATGCCTAATAAAGCAACGCTCGTGCCAGTTCGTCCGGGTTGACGCAAACGGCAGTGTTCCGACCTTTGGGAGCGTTTGTGATCGAATGATAGTCTGCAATGTGTCCGGGGTTCCGGACAGGTGACTGGAACCCCGGACGGTAGCGATTACAGCCCCGTCTTCTCGTAGACCGCGTGGGTCCAGGCGCCTTCCGGCTTCTTGGTGATGACCGGGTCGGAGGAACCGGACAGCAGGATGTCCACCGTGCGGTCGAAATCGGCCGGGTCCAGATAGCCCATGGTCTTCTTGGAGCCTTCAAGGAGCTTCACGGCCTCCTTGATCATGTTGGTCTGGTGCTCCTCGGTCTGGGCGCCGGTGGTGTCGTTGTCGAGGACGATCTTCACCGCCTCGTCCTGGTTCTTGGTGGCGTATTCCCAGCCCTTGACGGTGGCCTTCACCAGACGGGCCAGCTTGTCCACCATGGCCGGGTCCTTGAGGCTCTTCTCAAGCGTGTAGAGGCCGTCCTCCAGCGTGGCGACGCCGATGTCCTGGTAGCGGAAGTTGACCAGCTCGGACTCCGGCACGCCGGCTTCGAGAACCTGCTGGTATTCGTTGTAGGTGGTGGTAGAGATGCAGGGGGCCTGCTTCTGCAGCAGCGGATCGACGTTGAAGCCCTGCTTCAGGATCTTCACGTCCGGGTTGGCGCCGCTGGTGGAGTAGCCGAGCTTGCTCATCCAGGCGAGGAACGGATACTCGTTGCCGGCGAACCAGACGCCCAGCGTCTTGCCCTTGAAATCCTCCGGCTTGGTGATGCCGCTGTCCTTGCGGCAGGTCAGCATCATGCCGGACTTCTGGAAGATCTGCGCGATGTTGACCAGCGGCACGCCCTTCTCGCGGGTGGCCAGCGCGGACGGCAGCCAGTCCACCACCACGTCGGCGCCGCCGCCGGCGATGACCTGCGACGGGTTGATGTCGGGGCCGCCCGACTTGATGGTCACGTCCAGCCCGGCGTCCTTGTAGAAGCCCTTGGCCTGGGCGACGTAATAGCCGGCGAACTGCGCCTGCGGCACCCACTTCAGCTGAAGGGTCAGCTTGTCGGCGGCGCTGGCGGCGCCGGTCCAGCCGGCGATGGCCGTGGCGAGGATCGCGATCTTCCCGAACTTCTTCATGCCCACACCTTCCCCTGTTCGTTTGGTCAAAAAAACGCCGGCTATCGCCGGCGCATGGAGGGATGCCAGGCGGTGGTCGCACGCTCCAGCAGCGCCAGTCCGCCGTAGAAAACCGATCCGGTGACCGCCGCGACGACGATGGTCGCCCACACAATGTCCAGATTCATGCGCGCCACCTCGGTCGAGATGCGGAAGCCCATGCCGACCACCGGCGTGCCGAAGAACTCCGCCACGATGGCGCCGATCAGCGCGAGGGTGGAGTTGATCTTCAGCCCGTTGAACAGGAAGGGCAGGGCGTTGGGAAGCCGCAGCTTCACCAGCGTCGTGCCGTAGCCGGCGGCGTAGCTGCGCATCAGGTCCGTCTGGATGCGCTCCGACGTCTGCAGGCCGGCCAGCGTGTTCACCAGCATCGGGAAGAAGGTCATCACCACGATGACCGCCGCCTTGGACTGCCAGTCGAAGCCGAACCACATGACCATGATGGGCGCGATGCCGATCACCGGCACGGCGCTGGCGAGGTTGCCGAGCGGCAGCAGCCCGCGCGCCAGGAACGGCACGCGGTCGGCCAGGATCGCCATGGCGAAGCCCGCCCCGCAGCCCAGCAGATAGCCGCGCACGACCGAGGTCAGCACCGTCTGGCGGAAGTCGTCCCACAGCACGGGGCCGTGCCGGGCGAGCGATGCGGCGATGGCGCTGGGCGGCGGCAGCAGGACGGACGGGATCTGGAACCCGCGCACCAGCACTTCCCAGCCGAGCAGCAGACCGAGGCCGAACAGGCCGGGGACGAGCAGCGAGCGCCGCCAGCCGGGCTCCGCCGAGAAGACCCCCAGCACGCGCCACAGCATTACCGTGGCGACCGTCAGATAGAGCCACAGGCCCCAGCCGCGCGACAGGTCCACGCCCTCGCCCAGCAGGTGGAAGGGCAGCAGCCACGCCAGCGCGGCCCCGCCCAGTTCGACCCAGGCGCCCTTGCCGCGCGACGGCGCGGTGCGGCCGGCGATGACGGAGAGGGTGGAGCCGACCAGGAACAGCAGGGCGATGGGATCGGCGGTCCAGGACAGCACGGCGCCGTCCCGCGCACCGATGGGCTGCGTCAGGGCGGCGGCGGCGAGGAGGCCGAGCGTGACCAGCCCCCAGTCGGCGGCGCTGCGGAGCGAGGTCCGATAGGGGGATGTCCGGGAGGGATTGCCGCTCATCGCACCGCCCCCTGCTTGACGACGGCGACTTCAACCGCGCGGATCACCGCGATCAGCGCCACGGACAGGAGGGAGGCCATGACCAGCGCGCTCCAGATCTGCACCGTCTGGCCGTAGTAGGAACCGGACAGCAGTCGCGCCCCCAGGCCCGCCTGCGCGCCGGCCGGAAGCTCGCCGACGATGGCGCCGACGACGCTGATGGCGACCGACACCTTCAGGCTGGCGAACAGGAAGGGCAGGGAGGCCGGGATGCGCAGCTTCAGGAAGGTGGCGAGGCCCCCCGCGCTGTAGGTGCGCATCAGGTCGAGCCACAGCGGGTCGGCCGCGCGCAGCCCCTTCACCATGCCGACGGTGATCGGGAAGAAGCACAGATACATGCAGATCACCGCCTTGGGCAGCAGGCCGGTCAGGCCGATGTTGCCCAGGATCACGATGATCATCGGCGCGATGGCCAGGATCGGGATGGTCTGCGACGCGATGATCCACGGCAGCAGGCTGTATTCCAGCGTGCGCACATAGACGATGCCGGCGGCCAGCGCCACGCCCAGCACGACGCCCATGGCAAGCCCGGTCAGCGCCGCCTGCGCCGTCACGGCCGCGTGGAACAGCAGGTTGCGCGGGCTGGTCGGGGCGTAGCCGGTCAGCGAGTTCCAGAGGTCGACGACGATCTGGTCCGGCGTCGGCAGGACCGGCCGCTTCATGGCGAAGGTGTGGGCGATCAGGTCCATCGTCCCCCACGGCTTTCCGGCGCGGGTCAGCGCCTCAGCCGCCTGGGGGCCGTTCAGCCAGACCGCCCCGGCGTACCACGCCGCCAGGATGACCATGGTCACCACGGCGACGGGAAGGACGCGCTGTTTCAGCACGGCCTCAATCGTCATAGGAGTGACCCTCCTTCAGCCCCTCGCGGACGCGGTGGGCGATGGCGGCGAACTCCGGCGACTCGCGGATGTCCAGCGTGCGCTCGCGCGGCAGGGCATCGCAGTCGATGATGTCCAGGATCCGGCCGGGGCGCGGGCTCATCACCACGATGCGGGTGGACAGGAAGACCGCCTCGGCGATGGAATGGGTGACGAAGACGCAGGTCTTGCCGGTGCGCCGCCACAGCTGGGTCAGCTGAAGGTTCAGGTGGTCGCGGGTGATCTCGTCCAGCGCGCCGAACGGCTCGTCCATCAGCAGCAGGTCGGGCTGGAGGGCCAGCGCGCGGGCGATGGACACGCGCTGCTGCATGCCGCCGGACAGCTGCCAGGGGAACTTCTTCTCGAACCCCGTCAGGCCGACATTGCCGAGCTGCTCCGCCGCGCGGGCCTGCCGTTCGGCCTTGGGCACGCCCATGATCTCCAGCGGCAGCATGACGTTGCGCTCCACCGTGCGCCAGGGATAGAGCGCCGGGGCCTGGAAGACGTAGCCGTACAGCCGCTTCAGCCGCGCCTGCTCCGGCGTCAGCCCCTCCACGGTGATGGAGCCGGCGGTCGGGCGCTCCAGGTCGGCGATGACGCGCAGCAGCGTGGTCTTGCCGCAGCCGGACGGGCCGATCAGCGAGATGAAGTCGCCCTTGTGGATGGCGAGATCGACCTCGCTCAGCGCGAAGACGGGCTTGTCGGCCGCCTGGTAGACCAGCGAAAGACCGTGTGCCTCAACAATGGGTGGTCCCGCGTCTCCGGGCATGGGAGCGGACGCCCCGGATGGCTGGAGCGGATTTTGGGCAAGCACGGGCGGGGTCCTTTCGGCAGTCGGCGCTTCAGCAATCGGCCGTCGGCAAACAAACGGCTCACGCTAGCATTGACGCGATGCCGAAACCAGTTCTTCGCCACGCCCTACGGCATATCCACAGTCGCCGGGACGGTCTTCATCGTCAACGGCTGGCGCGCCGCGCGCCGGGGCTGTATACGGCGAGGCGCGCGCACGTACGGAGGTTGCGGACATCATGCCCGAGGTCGAGATCACCCGCGAGGACACGGGCCGGGCGACGGTGTTCGAGGCGATTCCGGCGACGATGCCGCCGCTGCGCTACATCCATCTGCTGTACGCCGCGTTGATGGTCGGCGGATTCGTCGTGGCGTCGGACCTGTTCGAGGAGCCGGCCGCGACGACGGTTCGCTGGCTGGCCGCCCTGTGCGTGGTGCCGGTGCTGCTGCTGTGGGTCCTGACGCTGTGGGAGGCGGCGCGGCGGCGCGCGGTGCGTCTGGCCGTCACGCCGGAAGGGCTGCTGTCCCACGGCAACCTTCACCCGCACGAGACGATCCGCGATCTCGCCCTCTACGCGCCGGGCAAGGGGCGCCCCCTGTTCGTGGCGCGCATCGCGCCGGTCACGGCCAAGCAGCACAAGGCGGAGCTGGAGCTGGTCACCGGCGAGGTCCGGGTGGACATGGACGCGCTGAAGCCCAAGGATCGGGGCGCGAAGGGCCGGGCCAGCGGCTTCCGGCTGGTGATGCACCGGCGCGACCACCGTCCGGCCATCGTGCTGGTGCGCGGGCTGACCCTGTCGGCGGGCGAGACGCTGTTCGCCGCGCTGGCGGCCGAACTGCGCAAGCACAGCCGGTAGAGCAGCCGGCAAAATGCGCAAAGCCCCCGTCCCATGGCGGGCGGGGGCTTGCGAAGGTCAGCGGCGCGCGGCCGGGGCCGGCGGCAGGTCTTCTTCCAGAATGACGACGTGCAGTGCGTAGGACACTTCGCCCTCGTCAACGTCGCGGTGCAGGGTGCCCACGAACTCGCCGGCCAGCGTGACTTCGGCCGACTGGCCGGCCTTCTCGGGCGGCTCGATGGTGATCTTGTCGTTGCCGAGGGTCTTGCGCAGGTACGCCTGCACGCGGGCGATTTCGGTGTCGGTCATCTTCGCGACCGTCGGCTTTGCGGGCGGCATGGGTGGTCCCCTCGTGTTGTCGAGAGGGTGATATAGAAAGCTTTGCCGAAAAGGAAAAGCGCAACTTGCCCCCGCCGACGCGGTGCGCCGTCCTGTTGCCCGCTTCACAGCGGGTTGAAGGCCCGGCGGGGTATGCGAAGCACCGACCCGGTGAATAATGACGTCGCCACCTTCCAAATAGGGGCTGAGTGGAGGTGCGGATTTAGCGCCGTTGGGCATGACCCGGCTGGAGAGAGGCGTTAGCCTGTTTTGCCGTCTTGTTCGCGGGGGTGCCGATCAAATACTGAAAGGTTGGGATCGGGGATTACCACGTTCCATTCGAAGCAATCGGGCCGAAGCAATCGGGCCGAAGCGATCGGGGTGACGATGGTTTCGCGCCTTTGCCGCTTTGTGCTGGCTGTCGTGATCGGCGTCCTGCTGCCCCCATGGGCGGCCGGGTGGGCCGTCGCGGCCACGGCGGAGCAGCGCATCGCGCTGGTCGTCGGCATCGGCGCCTACGCCCATGCGCCGGAACTGCCCAACCCCAGGAACGACGCCCAGGCCATGGCCGGCGCGCTGCGCGGGATGGGCTTCACGGTCGAGGAGAAATACGACCTCGACAACCGGGGCATGGCCGAGGCGCTGCGCGGGTTCGGCATCCGGGCGGCGCAGGCCGACGTGGCGCTGCTGTATTTCGCCGGGCACGGCATGCAGGTGGGCGGCACCAACTTCCTGATCCCCGCCGACGCGCGGCTGGAGCGCGAGCGCGACCTCGTCTACGAGGCGCTGCCGCTGAACCTGCCGATGGGCGAGCTGGCGCAGGCGCGCAAGCTGGGCATCCTGATCCTGGACGCCTGCCGCAACAACCCCTTCGCCGACCGGCTGGTGCGGTCCGGCACCAAGCGCACCGAGGTGCATTCCGGCTTCGCCCGCGTCGACGACACGCCGACCGACACGCTGGTCGCCATGGCCACCCGCGCCGACGCGGTGGCCGAGGACGGGACCGGCGACCACAGCCCCTACACCGCGTCGCTCCTGAAGAATTTCGAGGTGCCGGGGCTGGAGCTGAGCCTGTTCTTCCGCCGCGTGCGCGACGACGTGATGCAGCTGACCCAGGGGCGGCAGGAGCCGTACCTGTACGGTTCACTGGGCGCGGCCCCCTTCTACTTCAACCCGCTGCCGGAGAACCGGGCGCCGCAGCTGGCCGAGGTCAAGCCGCTGGAAGTGTTCGACCGGGGCGGGGCGGAGCCGGTGGGCGTCAGCCGGCCGACCGATCCGGACGGCGACCAGCTGTTCGCGCAGGTGACCGGGCTACCGCGCGGCGGGGCGGTGCGCATCGGCGACCGGGTCGTGCTGATCGGCGACTATCTGACTGTGGACCAGCTGGCGGCGACCACCTTCAAGCCGGACGCCACCCATCTGGGCGATGCCGGCAGCTTCGATTTCGCGGTGATGGACGGGCGCGGCGGCGTGGCGCGCGGCGGCGTGCCGATCCTCATCAAGCCGAGCAACCGCCCGCCCGTCGCGGCGGCGGAGCGCACGGTGCGCACCGTCGTCAACCCGTTGCGCCTCGACGTGCCGGTGGATCCGGACGGCGATCCCCTGACCTTCATCGTCAGCGCGGTGCCGGAGCGCGGCAAGGTCCGCGACGGCACGACGCCGGTGAAGCCCGGCGACCGGCTGAGCCCGGAGCAGCTGACCGCGCTGACCTTCGATCCCGAACGCGCCCCCGCCGGCCGGGCCGGCGTGTTCAGCGTGCTGGTCGAGGACGGTCGCGGCGGCCGCGCGACGATCAGCGCCGTGCTGGAGGTGGAGGACGCCGGCGCCCCTCCGCCCGCCGCCGATCTGGAGGAGGCGCTGTGGCGCCGCGTGCGCGACAGCCGCGATCCCGGCGAGGTGGAGGCGTTCCTGCGCCTGTTCGACGGCGGTCCCTTCGTCGGTCTGGCGCGCGAGCGGCTGAACGCCCTGCGCTTGTCGGAGGGCGCGACGGTCGCCGAGGCCAAGTCCGGTTCCACGGGAACGGGGAAGGAGTTGAGCGGAGCTTCGGGAACGGCGGCTTCGGGATTGGCGAAGGCCGAACCGTCGCATCCGGCCCCGGCGGAACTGCGCGTCGAGCCGACCGGCGAGGGCATGTATGTGGCGATGGCGGATTCGGTGCTGCGCGCCGGGCCGGACACGCGGTCGGACGCGGTCGGCGGCGTGGCCAAGGGCGGCTACGTGCGCGTGCTCGGCCGGGTCGCCAACGCCGACTGGTACCGGGTGGTGCTGGACGACGGGGCGCAGGGCTTCGTCTCCGGGCCAGCGCTGCGCCCGGCCGGGCCGGAGGACCGCCAGCGCCTCGCCATGGCGGCCCCGTCCGCGCCGCCGTCGCAGGGGCGGGCGCAGGGCAACGGCAACAGCTTCCAGGACTGCGCGGACTGCCCGTCGATGGTCAAGGTGCCCGCCGGCAGCTTCACCATGGGCAGCGACAAGGGCGATCCGGCCCAGCGCCCGGCGCATCGCGTCACCGTCTCGCGCCCCTTCGCCATCGGCGCCTACGAGGTGACGGTGTCCGAATGGCGCGCCTGCGTGGAGGGCGGCGGGTGCAGCGCCATGCCGCGCATGAGCAACGTGTCCGACGACACGCCGGTGCACAACATCCACTTCGAGGACGCGCTGGCCTACGCCGCGTGGCTCAGCCGCAAGACGGGCCAGCGCTACCGCCTGCCATCGGAGGCGGAGTGGGAATACGCCGCGCGCGGCGGCGCGAACAGCCGCTTCGCCTGGGGCGACGGCCTGACGCCGGGCGCGTTGCAGGCCAACTGCCGCGACTGCGGCGGCTCCTTCGACCGGATGCGGCCGGCCTCGGTCGGGCGCTTCCAGCCGAACGGCTTCGGCCTCTACGACACCAGCG
Organism: Pseudomonadota bacterium; assembly: GCA_023416195.1. GTDB lineage: Bacteria > Pseudomonadota > Alphaproteobacteria > Azospirillales > Azospirillaceae > Azospirillum. Next base: position 9,510 of record JAEZID010000466.1, read on the forward strand.
GCGGCGTGGCGGAGTGGGTCGCCGACTGCTGGAACCCCGGCTACAAGGGCGCCCCGGCGGACGGCAGCGCCTGGACCGGCGGCGAGTGCCGCAAGCGCGTGCTGCGCGGCGGGTCCTGGCGGGACGAGCTGGACGCCATCACCGTGACGGCGCGCATCGGCTACGACGCCGACGTGCGCTATGTGGCCGACGGTTTCCGCGTGGCGCGCGATCTGAATTGATTGCGTGCGCTTTTCTCTCGCCCGCTGTGAAGCGGGCCGCAGCGTCACAAAAAACGCACGCCGCAAACCGGTGTATCAGTGTTGTCGTCGTGTCACACTGCGGTGGATGACGCCGCGCAACCTCGAAATTGCAAGAATTGGCCTGGAATGCGCGCGGTAAAATCCTTGTTCAGTGGGCGAGGGGCGAGCGGCCAATTCGGTGTGGTTCTTTACGTCTTTTGAGGGATGGCGTCGCCGAAAGGGCCGAGTGGAAGAAATTCTGGATAGGGGGCGGTCGTGTTGGGTCGGTGCCGGTGCGTCATCTGGAGCTTTCTGCTGATCCTGCTGACGGCCGGTGCTGCCGTCGCTGCGGAGGTTGCCGGGGAAAAGCGCGTCGCGCTGGTGATCGGCAATGCTCAGTATCACAGCGGCGGACCGGCGGCCGGGGTAGCGGCGAACGCCTCCACCATGGCCGAGGCGCTGCGCCGCGCCGGCTTCACCGTGACGGTCGGCAACAACCTTGACCACCGCAGCATGGTCGCGGCGCTGAGCCGCTTTCAGGACGCGCTGGCCGACGCGGATCTGGGCTTCCTCTACTATTCGGGGCTGGCGCTCAGCCTGTCGGCCAAGGGGTTCCTGGTGCCGGTGGACGCTAAGCTCGCCTCCGAATACGACGTGATCTTCGACACCATCGAACTCGATTACGCGCTGAAGGAGATGCAGAGCGCCGGGCGCAAGGCCGTCGCCGTGTTCGACCCGGTGCCGGGGCATCCGCTGGCCGACAAGCTGACCGCCGCCATGGGGGAGGCCGGGCGCTCGGTCAAGCCGGTGCTGGCAACGCCCTCGGCGCTGGACAACCTGTTCGTGGCTTACGCGCACCGGCCCGGCGTGCCGCCGGCACCGCTGTCCGGCAACGGCCCCAGCCCCTTCACCGCCGCGCTGGCGCAGGAAATGGCCAAGCCCGGCGTGCCGCTGCGCGACGCGTTGGCCGAGGTCGCGCGGGTCGTGGTCGGGACGACGAAGGGCGCGCAGCATCCCTGGCTTCAGGACCGGCTGGGTGGCGATCTGGCGCTGGCGCCGGGGGCCGCCGTGGCCGCCCTGCCGCCCCCGAAACCCGATGCGCCCAAACCCGAGACGCCGAAGCCGGAGGAAAAGCCGGCGATCCTTGAGGTGGCGGTCGAACCGCTGGACGAGAAGCGCGTCACCACGCGCGACACCAACCTGCGGACGGGTCCCGACGTGAAATCCTCCGTGGTGACCGTCCTGCGCCACGACACCGAGGTCAAGGTGACCGGGCGACCGCGCAAGGGATCCGGCTGGCTGCGCGTCGAGCATGACGGGAAGACCGGCTTCGCCTCCGCCGCGAACCTCGCCCGCCCGGATGAGGCGGGCGCGCGCACCGCGCCGGTCGCCTCCGCGGCCCCGGCAACGCCGGATGCCGGGGTTTATGCGGTGGCGCGGCCCTCCACCATGTTCCTGCGGCCGATGCTGGGGGCGCGCAGCGTGCGCGATCTGGAGCAGGGCCAGATGATCACCGTCGTCGAGGCGGTGCCGGACTCCAACTGGGTGAAGGTGCGCGACCGCTTCGGGCAGGAGGGCTACGTCACCGCCGCCGCGCTGGCGCGCTGGAGCGACGCGGTCGCGGAGCGCGCGCCGCCCGCCGTGCCGGCCCCGGCGGTGACGCGCGGCGACGTGGACCCGTTGGCCGGCGCGCTGTCCGGGACGAGCGGCCCGACCGAGATGGCCGCTCTGCCGGCCGCACCCTTGGGCGCGTCCCTGCCGCCGGGCGATCCGGTGGCGAAGGGGCTGGCC
>JAEZID010000502.1 GCA_023416195.1 Pseudomonadota bacterium
GCATCATGGAGCACATCGAGGAAGCCGGCATCCATTCCGGCGACTCGGCCTGCGCCCTGCCGCCCTACTCGCTGCCGCAGGACACCATCGCCGAGATCGGCCGCCAGGGCGAGGCGCTGGCGCTGGCGCTGAAGGTCGTCGGCCTGATGAACGTGCAGTTCGCGGTCAAGGACGGCACGGTCTACATCCTGGAGGTCAACCCGCGCGCCTCGCGCACGGTGCCCTTCGTCGCCAAGGCCACCGGCACGCCGATCGCCAAGATCGCCGCCCGCGTCATGGCCGGCGAGAAGCTGGCCGACTTCAAGCTGAACGGCCCGACCCCGCCGCACACGGCGGTGAAGGAAGCCGTTTTCCCCTTCGCCCGCTTCCCCGGCGTGGATATCGTGCTCGGCCCGGAGATGAAGTCCACGGGCGAGGTGATGGGCCTGGACAGCAACTTCGCGCTGGCCTTCGCCAAGTCGCAGCTGGGTGCCGGCGTGGCGCTGCCGGTGCAGGGCACCGTCTTCATCTCGGTGAAGGAGCGCGACAAGGCCGCCGCCGTCCAGATCGGGCAGAAGCTGCACGGCATGGGCTTCCGCATCCTGGCGACCACCGGCACCGCCGCCGCCCTGAAGGCGGCCGGCGTCACCGCCGAGGTCATCAACAAGGTGGTGGAAGGCCAGCCGCACATCGTCGACTCGATGATCAACGGCGACGTGCATCTGGTCGTGAACACCACCGAGGGCGCCCAGGCGCTGGCCGACAGCTTCAGCCTGCGCCGGACCGCGCTGACCTACAACATTCCGTACTACACGACCATGGCGGGCGCGCGCGCGGCCGTGGAAGCGATTGCCGCACTCCGGAACGGCAGCCTTGAAGTTGCGCCGTTGCAGTCGTACCTTAGCGGATCGTATTAGGGATGGTGACGGCGCGGCGGACCTCCTCCCCCGCGCCGTCAACCGTCTCTGGCGCTGCGTCGGCATGGTGATGGATTGAACGATGGAAAAATTTCCAATGACTGCGGCGGGTTACAACCGCCTGCAAGAGGAGTTGAAGCACCTCAAGTCTGTTGAGCGCCCGAACGTCATCAAGGCGATTGCCGAAGCGCGCGAGCACGGGGACCTGTCGGAAAACGCCGAATACACCGCTGCGCGCGAGCGGCAGAGCTTCATCGAGGGCCGCGTCGCCGAGCTGGAGGACAAGATCAGCCGCGCCGAGGTCATCGACCCGGCCAAGCTTTCCGGCAACACCGTGAAGTTCGGCGCGACCGTGACGCTGGCCGACGAGGACACGGACGAGGAGACGACCTACCAGATCGTCGGCCAGGACGAGAGCGACATCAAGAACGGCCTGCTGTCGATCCAGGCGCCGCTGGCGCGCGCCCTGATCAACAAGTCGGTCGGCGACAGCGTCGAGGTGTCCACCCCCGGCGGCTCCAAGCTGTACGAGATCGTCCAGGTCGCCTTCAAGTAAGATCGCCTTCGGGCAAGGGCCTCCGGCCCGACTTCACCGCATGCCATGACGAGCCGCCGCGCACCGCCCATCGGAGCGCGGCGGCCTTTTTCGTTGGCAGAAACAGCCTGGTTCCTTCGGCAATTCCTGCCCCGCCCTGGGCAAGTTCGGCCGCCACCCCTTCCCCTACCCCGCCCAAACCAAGCGTTTCCCGCTGGCACCGCGCTTGCAAGCCTGCGGTTGCCATCACCAGCCGGGAGACCGCTTCATGACCAGTCCGTTCACGACCGCCGCCGGCAGCCCGCGCTACCCGGTGGACAACGCCCGGCTGATCAAGCTTGACCCCGGACTGGCGATCCGGTCCGACACGCCGGAGGCGCGCGCCTTCCTGGAGGAGATGAAACGCGTCGCGGCAGCGGCCAACGCTCCCCCCGACCCCGTGCTGGTCGCCAAGAACCGCGCCGTGCAGGCGCACACCGTGTTCCGGCAGAACGGCCAGATCATCGCCGCCGTCTGGCGGGACGGCCAATCCCAGATGACCAACGCCCTCGGGGCGAAGCTCGACTGGCCGAGCATGGAGAAGCGCACGGCCGGCATGACCGACGCCCAGCGCCGCGACTACATCGCCCAGCAGATCGTCAAGCACATGGGTCCCGGCGTGACGGTCGAACGCTACGGCGAAAGCGGCGCCGCCCCGACACGGGGCGCTCTCAACGACGAGCAGAACAGGGCCAACATCCAGGCCCGCCTGAAGCTCGGCCTGGAAATCCTTTAGGGCAGGACGCGGGTCAGCCCTTCAGCTCCTGCGCCAGGAAGGCGCTGACCCGCGCGATGGCGTCCTTGCGGGCGGACTCGTTGGTGCCGACAGTGGCCTCGCCGTTCGGCGCGGTGGCGAGGTTGGTGCGCTTGCGCAGCGGCGAGGCCGGGGAGTCGAAGCCGTGGTGCGCCTCGGGATAGACCACCACCTCCGTGCGCTCCTTCACCGGCTCGCGGCTGGCCAGTTCCATGCATTTCTCAGCCGGGGTCCACTCGTCCTTGCCGCCCAGCAGCATCAGCAGCGGCCCTTCCGGCTGCCAGGACTGGTCCTTCAGCGGCTTGCCGCAGCCGGGATAGAAGGCGACCGCCGCGCGGAAGCCGCTCCCCTTCCCGCTCTCCTTGCTCCCGGGGCCATAGGCGGCCAGCACCGTGCCGGCGCCCTGCGACCAGCCCATCACCGCGATGCGGTCGTTGTCCACGTCGCGCCGCCGGTCCCGCAGATAGGCCAGCGCCGCCCAGGCGTCGCGCTTGCGCTCCACCGTCGCGCGGATGGAGCGTTCGTTCCGGGTGCAGACCTGATCGATGCCGCGCGGGCCGAAGCTGTCCACCATCAGCACCGCGTAGCCCTGGTCGCGCAGCGTCAGCGCCCAATCGAGATGCCGCGCCGACACCCGCCCGCCCTTGGTGTAGAGCCCACTGCACCCGTGCAGCAGGACGACCGTGGGATAAGGCCCGGTCCCGGCCGGCCGCAGGAAGCGCCCGGTCAGCGTCGTCGGCGCTCCGTCGGTCAGGTCGGCGTCCTGGGACGGGAAGCGCACGATCTCCTCCGCGTGCAGCCCCGGCGATGCCGCGAGGGCCTGCGGCGCGGACGCCAGCAGCAGCAGCGCCGCGACGGCGGCGCCGGGCAGGACGGAACGGCGGAAGGAGAACATCATCATCGTCTCACGGTCCCGGACAGCGACGGCGGAGAGTGTACCACCATCACGTCCGGAAACCAGACCGTGCGCTTGCACCGGGAGACGGGAAGCCATGCGCGCCAGAGGCGCGCGGGAACGGCTTACCGGCGGACGACCCGCGCGGTGCCTTCGTCCTCGTCCTCATCCTCGTCATCGCCCAGCGATTCCGGGATGTCGGGCGAGTCCACGTCGATCGGCACGCCCGGCGTGTGCTTGGAGGTGCGGATCGACAGGGCCGACTTGACGTGCGCCACGTTGGGGGCGGCGGTCAGCTTGGTGGTCAGGAAGCGCTGGTAATCGTCCCAGTCCTCCGCCACGATCTTCAGCAGGAAATCGTACTCGCCGGCCAGCATGTTGCACTCGCGCACCATGGCCCAGCTGTTGACGAGCTCCTCGAATTTCTTTAGGTCCGCTTCGGCCTGGCTCGACAGCCCCACCTGTGCGAACACGGTGACACCGAACCCAAGCGCGTCGGGATTGATGTCGGCGTGATAGCCTCGGATGAAGCCCGCCTCCTCCAGAGCGCGGACGCGCCGCAGGCAAGGAGGAGCGGAGATGCCGGCGCGCCGCGCGAGCTCTACGTTCGTCATTCGGCCGTCATTCTGCAGGTCGCGCAGAATGCGCCGGTCAATTCGGTCGAGTTTGACCCGCCGCATGGTTTACTCGGTCGCTCCGGGGATGATCTGAAGAAAGGATATTACACGGTGACGCCTGCAACGCCAAGCAAGAAACCCTTTCCGGCCTGAGCGGGAAATTGACCGTTCCACACGCTTTCGGCCGGCGCGCGACGACCGGCCGCACCCATAACCATCCGTGACGCGATGCAATCTCTCACCTGTTGGGTCGTAACCGACGGCAAGCCGGGCATGGAAAACCAGTGCCTCGGCCTCGCCGAAGCCCTGGGCCTCACCCCCGTGGTCAAGCGGGTGAGCCTGCGCAGCCCCTGGCGCCAGCTCAGCCCCTACCTGCGCCTGGGCAACCGCTTCGCCGCCGGCCCGAACGGCGACCCGATCCGGCCGCCCTGGCCGGATCTGCTGATCGGCACCGGCCGGCAGAGCATCGCCCCGTCGCTGGCCGTCCGCAAATTGTCCCACGGCCGCACCTTCACCGTGCAAATCCAGGATCCGCAGATCGGCCCGCGCCATTTCAACACCGTCGTGGTGCCGCGCCACGACCGGCTGCGCGGCGCCAACGTCCTGGTCACGCGCGGCGCGCTGCACCGCGTGACGCCGAAGATCCTGGCCGACGCCGGGGAACGGCACGCCGCCCGCCTCGCCCACCTGCCGCACCCGCGCATCGCCGTGCTGATCGGCGGCAACAACGGCGTCTACGCGCTGACCCCGACCATCACGGGCGACGTGGCGGAGAAGCTGGCGGCCCTGTCCCGCGCCCACGGCGCCGGCCTGATGGTCACCCCGTCCCGCCGCACCGGCGAGGACAACGAGGCGATCCTGCGCGCCCGCCTGTCCAGCCTGCCGGCCGAGGTGTGGGACGGCACCGGCGAGAATCCCTATTTCGCCTACCTGTCGCTGGCCGACGCCATCGTGGTCACCTGCGACAGCGTCTCCATGACGTCGGAGGCCTGCTCCACCGGCAAGCCGGTCTATGTGATCGACCTGGAGGGCGGCTCGCCCAAGTTCCGCGCCTTTCACGACGGTCTGGTCAAGGACGGCATCACCCGCCCCTTCACCGGCGACCTGGACCACTGGACCTACCCGACCTTCAACGACACGGAGGAGGTCGCGAACGAGGTGCGGCACCGTCTGTTGGCCCACCGGAACAAACACCCCGCCTGACCGGAAATCGCCGTGCATGGAGGGGGCGCGACACGTCACCGCAGGCCGTGGAAAGTCTTCTGGTATCACCAGTTCCGCCTCCCGCCCCGCGTCGCGTCCCCGTTCCTTTCGCCGGTTTCTCGTGTCATAAGGGTGCCAGGACCATCGTACCGACATCTTCCGGAAACACCCCGCATGACTTCGTCGTCCGCCGTGCGCCAGAGCTTCATCCGCTGCCTGGACACCAGCCGGCTGTGCCCCGAGCCGTACAACCACTGGCTCCTCTCCCAGGCCCTGCCGGAAGACGCCGCCGACGGCATCGCCGAACTTCCCTGGGGACCGCCCGTGGTGCGCGAGACCTACGGCAAGCGCGAGACGAACAACGCGTCGCGCACCTATTTCGGCGCGGAGAACCAGGCCAAGTATCCGGTCTGCGCCGCCGTCGCCGAGGCGTTCCAGAGCAAGGACGTGACCGACGCGATCCAGCGCACCTGCGGCGTGAACCTGTCGGGCACCAGCCTGCGCATCGAATATTGCCAGGACATCGACGGCTTCTGGCTGGAGCCGCACACGGACATCGGCGTCAAGAAGTACACGATGCTGATCTATCTCTCGAAGGGGCCGGGCTGCGAGGATTGGGGCACCGACGTGTTGGACGAGACGAAGACCGTCGTCGCCCGCGCGCCCTACGCCTTCAACGAGGGGCTGATCTTCATCCCCGGCACCAACACGTGGCACGGCTTCGCCAAGCGCCCCATCGACGGCGTGCGCAAGTCGATCATCGTGAACTACGTCGGTCCCGAGTGGCGCGCCCGCGAAGAGCTGGCCTTCCCCGACGCCCCGATTGCCTGATTTCCCGTCTGGAGACACTGCCATGTCCATGCTCGATCTGGACAAGTTCCGGGCCACCCCGCTTCAGCGCGACCCGTTCGACTTCCTGTGCGTCCCCGGCTTCGTGAAGAAGGAGCATCTGGAGGCGCTGCACCGCGACTATCCCAAGGTGGACAAGCCGGGTTCCATCCCGCTCGGCGTCTTCCCGCAGGGTCCGGCCTTCGACGCGCTGATCGAGGAGTTGAAAGGCAAGGAGGTCTGCAAGGCTTTCTCCGAGAAGTTCGACCTCGACCTGTCCAAGTACCCGACCATGTTCACCGCGCGCGGCATGTGCCGGGCGACGGACGGCAAGATCCACCCGGATTCGGCCAGCAAGGTCGTCACGGTCCTGATCTACATGAACCCGCCGTGGGAGGCCTCCGGCGGCCGGCTGCGCGTCCTGCGTTCCCAGGATCTGGAGGACTACGCGGCCGAGGTCCCGCCGGACGAGGGCACGCTGATGTGCTTCCGCCGCTCGGACACCAGCTGGCACGGCCACTACCCGTTCGAGGGCCAGCGCCGCGCGGTCCAGATGAACTGGGTCAAGGGCAGCGTCTACATCTGGCACGAACAGTGGCGCCACCGCGTCGGCGCCTGGGCCAAGAACATGTTCGGCCTGGAGCAGAAGAGCTACTGAGCGGCGTTTTCGATTTAAAACGCGACCAAAACCAAACCGCGCCGCCCCGGCCTCAAGCCGATGGGCGGCGTTCCTTTTCAGAGGCCGCTTCAGTGGCCGCACCCCGCCCCGGCACCCGCCAGATCGGGGCATTGACCGCAAGCCTGCATTGATATAGGACTATTGTCCTTCATTATCTCAGGAGGGCGCGCCATCACCGTCGCGTTGGGGTTCCGCCGAGGCAAGACCTGCATTCCCCGCGACCGCACGCAGGGCCTGGC
>JAEZID010000540.1 GCA_023416195.1 Pseudomonadota bacterium
GCGTCGAACAAGGTGGCGATCACCTCGGCCTGATAGCGCTCGCGCCCGCTGTCGCCGCCGGCGTAGCCCATGGCCTTCGCCACCGCGATGGCGACGCGGAAGGGCTTCATCAGGTTGTTGGACATACCGGCCTTGGCGAACAGCGCCTTCAGCCCGCGCGGGCCGCCATCCCAGGCCAGTTTGCGGGCGTTCTCCACCGGCAGGCCCGCCCGCACCGCGATCCCGGCCGTGAACAGCGCGATCTCCCCCGCGCACAGCGCCCGGAACAGCAGCGCCGAGGTCAGACGGTTCCGGATCAGCAGGTGGCGGGCCAGCAGTTCCACGTCGGCCTCGCCCGGCGTCAACGGTTTGAGCAGCAGCAGGGTCGCCGCCTCGCGCGCCCGCTCCACCAGCTGCCCGATCAGCCGGGGGCTCAAGCGGTGGGTGCGGATCAGCCGCGCCCGGATTTCCTCCGACACGAAGAGGATCAGCTTCTCCACCACGGCGGCGGACAGGTCGGGGCGCGCGGCCATCGCCTCGTTCACCGGGGCGACCGCGCCGAAGCGGTCCAGCACCTCGGTCAGCGCCGGTTCCGGGATGACGGCGCCCCGGTTGCGCAGCAGTTCGGTGATGACGATGACGTTGCCGGTCTGGACCAGCGCCGTGGACAAGGCGGGCGACAGGCGCTTGCGCCCGGCGATGGCCAGATGCTTGGCGGCCCGCCGCTCGGTCAGAATTTCCAGCAGCAACCCTTCGCTCAGCCGGTCGGCGTGGCGCAGGATCGGGAAGGCCACGCGGTCCACGTCGCGGGCCAGCCGTTCGGCCAGATCCTCGGTCAGCAGGGTGGAGTTGTGGATCTGCCACGCCACCGCCTCGCGCACGGCGGTCACCGCGTCGGCGGCGAAGCGTTGCAGGATCTCCAGGGCCAGACCCCGCTCCGCCTCGCCCAGCTCGCCGGATTCCAGGTCGCGCACCAGATGGGTCATGGTGTCGATGCGCGCCTGGGCGTCGGGGGCGGTCAGCAGACGCTGCACGTCCTGCTGGGTGAGGGAGCGCGAGGCCATGGGAAAACCGCTTCGATCAGAACTCCGGCGTATCGTAGCGGATAAGATCGCTCCACGCCCGTTCCATCCGGCGCAGCGTCCGGTAGGTCGTCTCGAAGTCGGCGGCTTCCGCGTCGTTGCGCACCAGCGTTTCGGCGCGCACGGCCTCCAGCGACTTCAGCGCCTCGCACAGCTTCAGCCCGCGCTCCGACAGGCGCAGCCGCGCCGTGCGCCGGTCGCGCTGCGAGGCCGTGCGGTCCACGTAGCCCGCCTCGACGAGATGCTTCAGGTTGTAGGACGCGTTGGAGCCCAGGTAATAGCCGCGCTCCAGCAGGTCGCGCACCGACAGTTCCTCGTTGCCGATGTTGACCAGCATCAGGGCTTGGCCGGGGCTGAGGTCATCGACGCCGATGCGCCCCAGTTCCATGCGCAGCACGTCGAGGAAACGGCGGGTCATGCTCTCGATGATGCGGCCAAGGTCGGTGTAGACCGCCGGAACGGCGCCACGACCGGCGCGTTCGGGCTCGCAAGGGGACTGTTTCATGGCGGCACTCATGGGGCTGCTCCCGCTTTTCGAATGCACTTCAACGAATGGGTTCCGAACCGAAGGGGGTATCCCTCACTTCCAGGCCGAGAATGGAAATATTTTAATCGAATTTGTCGAAACAATGTTGAGACATGCCCGCCATGTTGCGGGGGAACCGGCTCCACTCCCCGGCGTTTGCAACGGGGTACCCGTTTTGGACCGCCGAAGGAGTCCCCCATGCCAGCCGTCATCCACCCGTCCCGCCCCGAACACGTCACGGAACGGGGGGCCCGCTGATGCGCAACGGACTGGCTCTCGCCGCCGGCCTGCTCGCCGGCCTGTGGCTCGACACCACCCGACGCACCGCGCGGGTCGAACGCGATCATCCGCCCCGCGGCCGGTTCGTGGACGCCGACGGCGTGCGGCTGCACTATCTCGACCGTGGCCCGGCGGATGGGGGCGACGGTCCCCCCGTCGTGTTCCTGCACGGCAACGGCATCCTGGCCGAGGACTGGTCGCTCAGCATCCTCGACCAGGCCGCGCGACAGCGGCGCTGCATCGCCTTCGACCGGCCGGGCCACGGCTACAGCGAGCAGCCGCCCGGCGCGTACGGCGCCGCCGAGCAGGCGGCCATCCTGCGCGCCGGCGCCCGCGCGCTGGGGCTGGAGCGTCCGATCATCCTCGGCCACTCGCTGGGCGGCATCGTCGCCCTGGCCTGGGCGCTGAACCACCCGGACGAGGTCGGCGGGGTGGTGTTCGTGTCCGGCTACGCCTATCCGACGCCGCGTGCCGACTTCGTCCCCTTCATGGGGCCGGCCATCCCGGTCGCTGGTCAGGTGATGAGCCGCACCATTCTCCAGCCGGTGGACCGCCTGCTTCTGCCGCCGCTGATGCGCCGCGTTTTCGAGCCGAACCCGGTGCCGCCTTATTACTCGGACATTCCGCCCGATCTGCTGCTGCGCCCGACGCAACTGGAGGCTGCCGCCGCGCAGATCGCGGCGCTGATCCCCAGCGCGGCCGAACTGTCCCCGCGCTATCCGGAAATCCGCTGCCCCGTCGCCATCGTCGCCGGGCAGGACGACCGCATCGTCGACCCGCAGGATCACGCCGCGCGCCTGCACCGCGACATCGAGGGATCGACGCTGCACCTGCTGGCCGGAACGGGCCACATGCCGCACCACGCACGGCCCGAAGCGGTGCTCGCCGCCATCGACCGGGTGGACCGGGCCATCGCCGCGGAG
>JAEZID010000542.1 GCA_023416195.1 Pseudomonadota bacterium
GGGCGGTGGGGCAGGCCGCTGTCGCGTTCCAGCCGGCGCCGCGCCGCCTCCTCGTTCGGCAACCGCAAGCCGCGCAGGCCGCGCGCCAGCGTCAGCGCGAAGGCGGCGGCGAACAGCACCAGCACGACCGCGTGCAGCCACCCCGGCAGCAGCGGCAGCAGGTTCATCAGCGCCACAGCGACGAACGCCCCGGCGATGGCCACGGGCGCCCAGACGGCCGGCCACACCCGTTCCCACAGCAGGGCGGCGCGCGCTTGCCACAGCCGAAGGCGCGGTTCCGCCGGGCGTTCGGCCGGTGGGGTGTCCTTCCGCCGGGGAAAGCGGAATTCGTTGTTGCCGTCGCTCATGCCGCACTCCGTCCCGTCCGGCACCGGCCGAGGGGGAGCGGCGGCCGGAGCATCGTCAGGATATAGGCCCGGCGGCGCCGTTTTTCCCGGCCCGACCGTCCAGCCATTCACCGAACCATTTGTCCATGACCAAAATATGGCCGCACAACCACATCTCGACGTAGTTCAGAAGGAATTGCACCTCCTCCCGGTCGTGCTCGCCGGTGGTTGACTGCTTGCGCACGAAATCGGCGAAGGTGTCGTGCATGCGCTTGTGCTTGTCGAAGTCCGGATAACCGGCCCCGCGCATCAGCCCTTCCTCGCGCCTGAAATGGTATTCGGAATAGTCGGCGAGTTCGCGCAGGAATCGGTTCGCCGACTCGCGCGTTTCTCCGGCCGCGACCGCGTCGCTGAACCGGTTGAACAGGGCGAAGAGTTTCTGGTGATCGCCATCCACGGCCTTCTGCCCGATGGCGTATGCCGCATCCCAGTCCATGGGAGCCCCCTATCGGGTTACGTACACGTTGATTGTACGCCCAATTCGAGGGGATTGGCAGATGGGAATGCATGCGGCGGCGACGGAACGTTGCTCTTGCATACGCCCGGCGTTGCGCGTTGCGCGCGAACCGCAAAATTTTAAAAGGTGGAGACTGTGTGGAGAAGTTGGTTGGGGGACTAGGATTCGAACCTAGGCTGGCGGAGTCAGAGTCCGCTGTCCTACCGCTAGACGATCCCCCAATGGTGGTCCCGACAGGGATTGAACCTGTGACCCCTACGATGTCAACGTAGTGCTCTCCCGCTGAGCTACAGGACCTTAACCACGAGATAAAAAGTGGCGCGAGTGACGGGACTTGAACCCGCGGCCTCCGGCGTGACAGGCCGGCGCTCTAACCAACTGAGCTACACCCGCATCGTGTTGGCGACCTTTTACTGAACTCAGGCCACCGAAGCAAGTACAAAATCCAGAAAAACACACTCACCTAAGTTACCGAACCAACCGCCAAAGAAGTTGGTGGAGCCGAGGGGGATCGAACCCCTGACCTCCTCATTGCGAACGAGGCGCTCTCCCATCTGAGCTACGGCCCCAATGGTGCTGCCAGAGAGGATTGAACTCTCGACCTCTCCCTTACCAAGGGAGTGCTCTACCACTGAGCTACGGCAGCATCGGCGGGAGCGGGTGAGTAGCAAACCGCTGAGCCCGTGTCAAAGGGAATTCTTCGCATAACCACCAAGGCCAGCTTGCCGGGTGTGCGGGCGGCGGACAGACTGGTTGGACGGGCTCGCCAGAGGCTCGCGACAAGGGAGGGACGAGAATGGGCAGGCTTTCCGGGAAAACCGCGTTTCTGACCGCCGCCGGCCAGGGGATCGGCCGGGCGACGGCGCTGGCCTTCGCCGCCGAGGGGGCGCGGGTGATCGCCACCGACGTGAACGGGGACGCTCTCGACCGGCTGCGCGCCGAGCGGCCGGAGATCGAGACGCGGATCCTGAGCGTGCGGGATTCGGCGGCGGTCACGGAGACGGCGCGGGCGGTCGGGCCGGTGCAGGTGCTGTTCAACTGCGCCGGATTCGTCCACCACGGCGCGGTGCTGGACTGCGCGGAGGAGGATTGGGACTTCTCTTTAGACCTGAACGTGAAGTCCATGTACCGGACCTGTCGCGCTTTTCTGCCGGGCATGCTGGATCACGCCGCGAAAGGCGGTGGCAGCATCATCAACATGTCCTCGGGCGCGTCGAGCATCAAAGGGGCGCCGAACCGCTTCGTCTACGGCACCACCAAGGCGGCGGTCATCGGGCTGACCAAGTCCATCGCCGCCGATTTCGTGGCGAAGGGCATCCGCTGCAACGCCATCTGCCCCGGCACTGTCGAGACCCCGTCGCTGGAGGAGCGCATCGCCGCCCAGGGCGACGCGGAGAAGGCCCGCGCCGCCTTCATCGCCCGCCAGCCCATGGGGCGGCTCGGCCGGCCGGAGGAGATCGCGGCGCTGGCGGTCTATCTGGCGTCGGACGAATCGTCCTTCACCACCGGGGCCATCCATGTGATCGACGGCGGCTGGACGCTGTAGGGCTTGCATCGGGCCGCCACGGCGCGGCATCGTCGCGCGCTTTCCGGGTGCGACTGACGGGTTCTCCGTGGACGATGATCTGACCGCCGTGCGGGGCCTTCTGGCCGCGCGCCATTACAAGGCCGCGCTGAAGGCGCTGGCGCCCGTGGACGCGGTGTGCCCGCAGCGCGCCCTGCTGGCCGGCATCGCCGAGCTTGGGCGGCGCGACCCGCGGGCGGCGCTGGGCCATTTGCGGCGCGCGGTGGTGCTGGAGCCGGGCGATCTGGAGGTGCTGTTCCAGTTGGGCCATGCCCTGGTCGCGGCCAGCGACCTGCTGCACGCGGTCGTCTGGTTCGAGCGGGTGGCGGCGGCCGATCCGGGCTTTCCCGGCATTCCGGAGGCGCTGGCCGGGGCCTATCGGCGCGACGCGCGCTTTCCCGACGCGGTGCGGGTGACTGGCGCGGCGCTGGCCCAAGGCAACCGCAGCGCCGACATTCTGTATGAGCGGGCGATCAGCCTGGCGCATCTCGGCGATGCCGCCGGGGCGCTGGCGACCTACGACGAGCGGCTGAAGGACGATCCGGAGCATGCGGCGGCGTGGTTCGGCAGCCACGCGGCGGCGCTGGGCATCCATGGGGTGGAGGACGCGTTGCGGCGTCTGCGCCGGGCGACGGGCTGCACCGGGGCGAACGGGAAATACTGGGCCTACCTCTGCGCCTACCACATGCTGCTGGGGCGGGCGGAGGAGGCGCAGGCGCTGTTCGCGGAGAAGGTGGCGGGCAACCCGAAGCGGCTGCCGCTGGTGGAATCGGTCGCCGCCATCCTGCCGCACATGGCCGCCGGCGCGCGGCTGTTCGGCGTAGGCGCGGAGGTGCTGCGCTTCGCGCTGGGCGAGGCGACGGTGCCGGGCATGGTGCTGGAGTTCGGGGTCCGGCGCGGCACCTCGATCAACCAGATCGCCGAGGTGGCCGGGCAGACGGTGCACGGCTTCGATTCGTTCGAGGGGTTGCCGGAAGCCTGGGTGAACGAGCCTCAGGGCGTGCTGACCACCGGCAATCAGTTGCCGCCGGTGCGACCCAACGTCGTGCTGCACGCCGGCTGGTTCGAGGACACGCTGCCGCCCTTCCTGGAGGCGCACGGCGGGCCGGTGCGCTTCGTGAACGTGGACAGCGACATCTACTCGTCGGCGAGGACGGTGCTGACCGCGCTGGCGCCCCGCTTCAGGCCGGGCACGGTGCTGGTCTTCGACGAGTTCATCGGAAACCGCAGCTGGCGCGAGGACGAATACAAGGCGTTCCAGGAATACGCGTGCGAGAACGGCGCGGCCTGGGAGGTCATCGCCGTCAGCCCCTTCACAAAGCAGGTGGCCATCCGCCTCACGAGCATTGGAACCCCATCCCCTCTCCCACCGGGGGCGGGAGAGGGGGTGCGTTTCGTATTTAGGACATGATGCGCCAAGTGCCGTCCGGCTGCTGGCAGGCCTGACCGGACGCCTGCTGCGCGCGGCCGTTCACATAGACGGTCTGCTGGTATTCCCGGCAATAGGCTCCGGTGTTGGAATAGCCGTCACGGGTCGGCGTGATGGTGCCGTAGTTGCCGGACTGCGGGTTGTTCCACTGGACCGTCTGGCCGAGCGGGGCCGCGTAGGCCTGGGACGCCGCCTGCTGGGCGTAGGTCTCGTCCGCGCGGTCGAGCGAACGGCCCAGTTCGCTGCCGGCGTAGGCGCCCAGAAGGGTGCCGATGCCCACGGCGGCCAGCTTGCCGGCGCCGCCGCCGAACCGGGAACCGAGCGCGCCACCCGCCACCGCGCCGCCCAGCGCGCCGACGGTCTGCTTGGTTCCATAGCCGGTTCCATAGCCGCCGCCGCTCTGGGCGCACCCAGCCAGCGACAGGGCGACGACGACGGTAACAGCGATCTTCTTCATGGAATGCCTCTTGGTTCCGTGTATGCGGTTAACACCGAAGATGGAGATTTCATCCTTATGGCCCTTCGGTTTGGCCGGCATGGAAGCACGGAGCGAGGTGCCGATACCTGTTACTAAAATGTAGCACAAATGTCTAACGACCGCGTTCACCCTTGCGTGTGTTGAAAACACCACAAGGAACGGACCAATGGCCACGACCACCACAGGCCTTATCGACGCCAAGATTGTCGTGAACGCCTATGGGCAGTCCGCCGGAGGCGTCTGGCCGCACTTCCGCCTGCTGATCGACGGCGTCGAGGCCGGGCAGGCGACGGTGAGCGCGACCAATCCGAATGCCTACAGCTTCACCGCGAAGGTCGCGCCGTCCCAGGCGCATCTGGTGCAGATCCATTACGACAACGACGCGTCCGTCAACGGGCAGGACCGCAACCTGAATGTCCGCTCCGTCGTCGTGAACGGCAACACGCTGCTGCCGACACAGGCGACCTACGACCGCTACGCGCTGGACGGCAAGGACGTCGTCGCCGGGCAGGAAGGCATGTGGTGGGAAGGCGCGCTGAACTTCAGCACCCCGGCCAGCTATTACCCGGCCGGCAGCGGCACGACCACGCCCACCACGCCCACGACCCCGACCAGCCCGACGACCGGAACGGGCAGCTCGACCATCGTGGTGAACGCCCATGGCAACCCGGCCGGTGGCGGGAACGCGCATTTCAACCTGCTGATCGACGGGCAGAAGGTCGGCGAGGGCACCGTAGGCACCACGGCCAAGGACTACGCCTTCACCGTCAACGCCGCGCCCGGCACCGCGCACAAGGTGCAGGTGCAGTACGACAACGACACGTTCATCAACGGGCAGGACCGCTCCCTGATCGTCAACAAGATCACCATCAACGGCCATGCCGTGGCGCCCACCGACGGCAACGTGACCTACGACAAGGGCGCGCTGGACGGGAAGGACGTGGTCAAGGGGCAGGCGGGCCTGTGGTGGAACGGAACGCTGGTCGTCGATGCGCCGGCCGCGCACTTCCCGACCGGGACGCCCACCACCCCGGCCCCGACGACGCCCACGCCCACGCCCACGCCCACGCCAGGGGCGGGGACCTCGACCATCGTGGTGAACGCCCACGGCAACCCGGCCGGCGGCGCCAACGCGCATTTCAAGTTGATGGTGGACGGCAAGCAGGTCGGCGAAGGCACCGTGGGCACCACGGCCAAGGACTACGCCTTCACCGCGTCGGTCACCCCGGATCAGGCCCACAAGGTGCAGATCCAGTATGACAACGACACCACCATCAACGGCCAGGACCGCTCCCTGATCGTCAACAAGGTGACGATCAACGGCAAGGCGGTGGCGCCGACCGACAGCATCGTGACCTACGACAAGGGCGCGCTGGACGGCAAGGACGTGGTCGCCGGCCAGTCGGGCTTGTGGTGGAACGGGACCCTGGTCGTCAGTGCCGACAAGAGCTACTTCCCCGGCACGGGCACCACGACGCCCACCCCGACTCCGGCGGATCCCACCCCGACCACCCCGCCGAGCGGCCCGGCCATCTACGTGGCGACCAACGGCAAGGACAGCTGGTCGGGCAAGCTCGCCGCGCCCAACGCCGAGGGCACCGATGGCCCGAAGGCGACGCTGAACGGCGCCCGCGACGCCATGCGCGCGAACCCGGACATCGACGTCACCTACATACGCGGCGGCGATTACTACATGAAGGACCAGCTCTGGCTGGACGCCCAGGATTCCGGCGTGCGCTTCGCCGCCTACGGCAACGAGACGCCGGTCTTCCACGGCGGCATGCCGATCGACAACTGGGTGTCGCGCGGCAACGGGCTGTGGAGCGCGCAGTTGCCGGCCGGCACGAAGCCGGTGCTCGACCTGTCCATGGACGGGGAGCGCCAGACGCTGGCCCGCACGCCGAACGCCGACCCGAGCAAGCCGATCGACGGCGGCTGGGTGATCGCGACGAAGGCCGGGCCGAACCCGTCCACCCAGTTCGGCTTCAAGGCCGGCGACATCCCGGTCATCAACAACACCGACGGACTGATGGCCA
The DNA here is from genome assembly GCA_023416195.1 of Pseudomonadota bacterium. Lineage (GTDB taxonomy): Bacteria > Pseudomonadota > Alphaproteobacteria > Azospirillales > Azospirillaceae > Azospirillum. The sequence continues at coordinate 6,351 of JAEZID010000542.1, forward strand.
GCGTCTTCACCCAGCACGGCTACGACAACGTGACCGTCCCGGTGAAGAGCATCGACTATTCGACCAACACGATCACGCTGGCCCAGGGCAGCTACGACGCCTTCGGCGCCGGCAGCCGCTTCTATCTGTTCAACGCCAAGGACCAGCTGGACGCCGTAAACGAGTGGTTCTACGACGCGGCGTCGAACCAGATCCTCTTCAGGCCGGAGGGTGGCACGCCGGTCGGCCACAAGATCGTCGCCTCGCAGATGCCGGTGCTGGTCGGGCTGGGCGGCGCCAAGAACGTCACCATCGAGGGGCTGACGCTGGCCGATGGTGGGCCGAACGGGCATGCCGTCTTCGCCGACAACGCCAGCGGTCTGGTCTTCAAGAACAACGTCGTGGAGAACGTCGGCTACGGCATCACGGTGCAGAACAGCGCCAACACCAAGATCACCGGCAACCACTTCGACCACACGGGCCTTGAGTCCATCTTCGTGAAGCAGAACTCCAACTTCACGGAGATCTCCAACAACCTGATCCAGCACGCGGGATCGCTGGACCACGGCGGCGATGCGGTGTGGGTCAACGGCAGCTCCGACGTCAGGATCACCCACAACCAGATCGAGGACACGCCGGGCAAGGCCATCGCCGTCGGCTCCGTCCAGTCGTCGGGCGACGCGTCCTACCGGAACACGATCAGCTACAACAAGATCGTCAACGCCAACCTGGAGACCAGCGACGGCGGCGGCATCTACCTGATCAACCGGCAGCAGGACCTGACCGGCCACGTCGTCGAATACAACGAGGTGACCGGCACCACCGCCTTCGGCAACGTCACATGGGACGGCAGCGTGTCGCCGACCTTCCTCGACCCGACGTCGCTGGTCAGCTGGGGCATCTATCTGGACGACTGGACCAGCGGCGCCACGGTGCGCGGCAACCTCGTCCACGGCAACGTCGGCGGCGTGTTCCTGCACGGCGGCTGGAACAACACGGTCACCAACAACGTGATCGCCGACAACGCCGGCACCCAGATCGGCCTTCAGCAGAGCGTCGGCTGGGGCGGCTGGAAGGGCACGCCGATGGCGAACAACACCATCTCGGAGAACATCTTCGACATCGGTGGCAACGGCAGCGCCGTGCGCATCGACGGGCCGAAGACGGCGGGGAATTTCCACGGCAACTTCTACGCCGACGTGGACCCGAACGAGGTCGTGTTCAACGCCTGGCCGCAGGTGATGGCCAGCGGCGCGTCGGGCCGGCTGTCCGATTGGCAGGCGGCCGGTTACGACCGGGATTCGCTGGCGCTGGACCCGCGTTTCGTCGATCCGGCGCAGGACAATTACGCGCTGGCGGCGGACTCCGCCGTCTTCCAGCACGGCTTCGATCCCCTGCCGCTGGACCAGATGGGCCTTCTGTCCTGACATCCATAGGCCGAGGGCCTTGCCTTTCGGGGTATTTCCATCACCGATCCGATGCGGCATGTTCTGCGCCGGATTCGGCTACCCCGGTATGGCAAGGCGCGCTCGGCGATGGACGCAGCGGCAACAGGATCGGCGTCACGGTACGTCGTCTTCTCCGTCTCCGGCAGGCTTCTCGCCCTGCCGGGGGCGGCCGTGCGCCGTTTTCTGCCCCTGCCGCGCCTCGACGTCCCGCCCACCGCCCCGCCGGTGGTGGCGGGGTGTTTCCGTTATCAGGAACGGATCGTCCCGGTCCTGCGCCTCGATCTGCTGCTGGGGCTTGAGCCGGCGGCGCCGGGGCTCTATGCGCCGCTGCTGCTGATCGAACGCGACGGCCGTCCGCTGGCGTTGCTGGCCGACCGGGTGTTCGACGTCGTTCCGGCGGTGATGCAGGACCTTCCCGACGCGGGGCTGACCTTCAACGGCTGCGCCATCGGCAGCGTCCGGTTCCGGACGAACGACGCCACGGTGCTGGCCCCCGAACGGCTGCTGACCGAGGCGGAGGGCCGATTGCTCGCCGCCTTCCAGGCCATGGCGGACGGACGGCTCGCGAAATGGCAAGCGGCCGAAGGCGCGGAGCCCGCCGCATGAACCGCGCCGACGCCGTCCTGAAGGATTCCGCCTTCCCGCGTCTGAAGTCCGCCGTCATCGGCGCGACCGGCCTTGCCTATTACGCCGACAAGGACGCGGCCCTCGCCGACCGGGTCAGCCGCCGGCTGGCCGAACGCAGCGTGCCGGGCCTTGCCGACTATCTGGCGATTCTGGACGGCGAAGGGCCGACCGGGCCGGAGTATCAGGCGCTCATCAACGAACTGACGGTCGGCGAGACCTTCTTTTTCCGCTACGCCGAACAGTTCGAGGCGCTGTGCGCCGTCGCCATCCCGGAATGCCTGCGCCGCAACGAGGCCAGCCGGATGCTGCGGATCTGGAGCGCCGGCTGTTCCACCGGGCCGGAGGTCTACACGCTGGAAATCCTGCTGAAGCGCCATTTCGCGGAACAGTTGCGGGGCTGGCAGGTCAGCATCGTCGGCACGGACATCAACGGCAGCTTCCTGGAAACGGCGCGGCGCGGTGTCTACGGCAACTGGGCGGTGCGCGGCCTGCCCCCGTCGGTGCTGGCGGAATGCTTCGACCGCCGCGACGACCAGTGGGTGGTCAAGCCGCGCTTCCGCGAATGGACGTCCTTCGCCCTGTTCAACCTCGTGGAGGACCGGCTTCCCAATTACCCGCGCGGGCTGGGCGCGCTGGACGTGGTGCTGTGCCGCAATGTCATGATCTATTTCGACGAGGCGACGCGCGGCCGGCTGCTGGAAGGGCTGCACGCGGCGCTGGCGCCGAACGGCTGGCTGGTCGTCGGCCACGCCGAGACGGGGCCGCAGGTCAACGCCCTGTTCACGCCGGTGCCGGTGCCGGGCGCCACGCTGTTCCGCAAGCCGCTTCCGGGGGTCGAGCCGATCGCCGCGCCCCTGCCGGTTCCACCGCCGGAGGCCGAGCCGCCCAAGACCAGGGTGGCCGCCAAGCCGTCCCGCACGGCGCTGGTG
>JAEZID010000090.1 GCA_023416195.1 Pseudomonadota bacterium
CCTGAACCCCGTCGTTCAGCGCGACACGGTACCAGTTGCCGCCCGGCACGCGCCCCAGCACCTTGACCGGCGTGTTGCGCGGCACGTTGGCGACGCGCGCGGCGTTGTTGGCCGGGGACGCCCGCAGGTTGGCGTCGGAAACGGTGACGTAGCTCCCCTCCTCCACCGGATCAAGCTTGGGCACCGGATCGAGCTTGGGCACCGCCATCGCCGCCTCGGTGCCGGAAGACGGACGCGCCGCCTCCGACGCGCCCGAGAGCATGGCCGGCTGGCTGCCGCTGACGGTCGATTCGCTCTTGCGCGCCACGGCGGTCAGGGAGCCGAGCTTCTGCTTCGCCTGCGCCGCGTGGGCGCCGTTGCCGAACAGCCGCAGATACGCTTCCAGATCGGCGGGCTCGCTGCTTTCCTTCACCATCCGCCACAGCCCGTCCTCCAGGTCCGGCGCCGAAGGGGCGGAGCCCGGCGGGGCAACCTCCAGCGTGACGGTCGAGGTCGCGCGCCCGCCCTTCCCATCCTCCACCAGGAAGGCGAAGGCGCCGGCCGGGCCGGGGGCGGACTGCTCGGGGTCGAAGGTCAGCCGGGTCAGCACCTCGGCGGTCAGCCGGTCGCTCGGTCGGATGAAGGTGGCGCCGTCCTTGACCTTGCCGCGGTCGGGCACGGCGGTGACGGTGATGGTCAGCGGATCGTTGTCGGGGTCGGTCGGCGCCTCGATGCCCAGCGGGTTCGGCACGGCGCGGAAGGCGCGCTCCGCCACCGTGACCGGCGGCCGGTTGCTGGGCTTGATGGCGATCTTCACCCCGCCGCGCGCGGTGCCGCCGCGCCCGTCCATCACCGCGAAGTCGAAGCTGCCGGCCTCGCCCAGCGCCGTCGCGTCGGGCTTGAAGCTGGTCGCGGCCAGTTGCTCCACCGTCAGGTAATCGCCGATCAGCACCATGCGGTCGCCGATCAGCACCCGGCCGCCGCGCGGCAGGCCGGTGACCTGCGCGAACAGCTGGTCGTCGTCCGGGTCGGCCGGCCGCCCGATGCGCAGCGGCTCGGCGTCGGCCCGGTCGAACACCTCCAGCGGCTTCAGCTCGCCCAGCACCGGTTCCCGGTTCGGCGGGCGCGGGTTGAAGTAGAAGGGCGTGGCGCCCAGGGAGCCGTAGATATACGGCTCCTGCCGGCCGTTGGTGGCCTGCTTCACGCTGTCGCGCACGTTGCGGAAGAACAGGCTCAGCTCCAGCCCCGGCGTTTGCAGATGGTGCAGCAGCGCCGCCGCGTAGGGGCTGTGGTCGCCCTGCCCGTCCTCGGCCAGCTGGTCGGCGCGGGTGGCCATGGCGACCAGCGTGTCGCTGGGCGTGTCGTCGATGCGGGCGAAGCCGTAGTTCACCTGCAAGCGGTTCTGCCCGGCACGCTTCAGCCGGTCCACGAAGGGGTTGTTGCGGCAGGCGTCCAGCATGAGGATGCCGAGCTTGCGGGCCTGCGACAGCTCGCCCAGCATCAGGTTCAGGGGCATGGCCTCGTAGACGAGGTCGCGCTCCCGCTCCAGCCGCGCGTCGGCCGGCACGATGTAGTTGTTGCCGCCGACCTGGATGCCGTGCCCGGCGTAGAAGATCACCGCCACGTCGGCCTGCGACGCCCGGATGCCGAAGTCGCGGAGCGCCCGCTCGAAGGCGCGGTTGTCGAGATCGAACTTCTCGTCCACCTCGAACTGGAGCTTGCGCAGGGCTTCGCCGATGGCCCTGGCGTCGTTCGGCGGGTTGGGGAGTTCGGGGGCGGACTCGTACTTGCCGATACCGACGACCAGCGCGATGCGCTTTTCCTGGGCGCCGGCCTCCACCGCGCCGAACAGGATCAGGACAGCCAGCCACATGAAGAGGCCGAAGCAGCGTCGCGCCAATCGTCCCTTCACCATCGCGTTCTCTCCCCGCCGGGTGAGCCGCCAACACAGACCTTGACAGCAGACGGCGACCGCGGCGGACGGGGCCGCGATCCGGTGAACTATTGTTGCTGGAAAGGCCAGCCTATTCTTCCGGATTGTTCGCGCCAAGCGTTCAATCAGCCTAATCCCAAAAACAGGATCGAGCATTTTCCGACGGGATTACCCCATCTTTGCGCTGGCCTGTCACTCCCCGGCCTTGGCGGAAAGAAGCGGCTGCGGCTCCACGTCGTCGAGGACAAGCCAGATGCGCACGGCCTTTCGCTTGCCCTTCAGCGCCACCTCGCCGACCGGCATGCCCCGCAGCTTGCCGTCCACCGCCGTCCAGGTCGGCTCCCCGATCACGATACGGCAGTGGGGGGAGGAACGCATGCCGACCGTCTTGCCCAACGCTTCCAGCCGCGCCGCCGTGTTGGCCGTGTCGCCCAGCAGCGAATATTCCATGTGCCGCAGGCCGCCCAGGCTGCCGGCGACCAGCGGTCCGGTGTGGATGCCGACGCGGATGCCCACGGGGGGCAGCCCCTCCGCCTGCCATTGCCGGTTCAAGTCGGTCAGTTCCCGCCCCATCTGAAGCGCGCAGCGCACCGCGCGTTCGGCGTCGGCGTCGATTTCGGCTTGCGTCGTGCGGGCGATGGGTGCGCCGAACACCGCCAGGATGGCGTCGCCGATGAAGCGCAGCACGATCCCGTCATGCGCCGCGACGACCCGCACCATCACGTCCAAATAGCCTTCCAGCCAGCGGATCAGCGGTTCCGGCTCCAGCGCCTCGCAGACGGTGGTGAAGCCCTCGACGTCCGAGAACAGGACGGTGGCGGTCAGCTGCTGCGGCTTCGGCCGGCCGCCGGCCAGGAAGGTCGCGCGCTCCCGCCAGATCTGCTCGGCGACCGGCTGCGAGACGTGGTTGGCGAACAGCCGCATCAGGTTGCGCCGGTCCGCGCGTTCGCGCAGCGACAGATGCGCGGTCATCGCCGCGATGCCGCCCAGCCACGCGGCGGACGGCGCCATCATCGGCACCAGCGGCCCGCCCTGCGCGAACAGCGCCACCCCCGCCGCCCACAGCCCGAACAGGACCGTCAAACCGGCGAGCGCCAACGCCCAAGCCGGCAGGCCCGCCACCGCCAGCGCCACGCCCGCCGCGCTCAGCCCGACCACCAGCGCCGCCTCCCATCCCAGCGGAGTGGTCCGGCTGCTCCGCCCGTCAAGCAGTTGCGCCAGCACATGCGCCTGTATCTCCACCCCCGGCGTGGACAGCCCGGCAACCGCCAGCGGCGTGCGGTGCTGGTCCACCCCGACCAGCACGGTTCCGACCACGGCGATGCGCCCGGCCAGCCACTCGCTCGGCAGCATCGGCACCATGTCGGCCGGGTAGACCGGGAAGGGCTTCGCCTCCGGCGACGGGCCGGCGCGCCAGTCGATGCGGAAGGGATCAAGGGGGATCGGCACCCCGGCCAACTGGGCAAGCCGCGCCGGGAAGCTCGGCACGCCGTCCGGCCCGCGCGGCACGTGCCAGCGCACGGTGCCGTCCAGCCGGTCCTTGGCGAGGTTGGCGTGCCCGTGCGGAATGCCGTCGAGGAACCGGCCGAGATAGCGGCGCTGCTCCTCGGTCAGGGGCGTGTCCTGCAAGGCGGTGATCCCGACCACCGGCACCGTCGCCCGCCGCAGCGTCTGCCGCAGCCGTTCGTCCAGCGCCGGCAGGGTCGGCTGGTCGAACAGGATGTCGATCCCGATGGCCCGCACCCCCGCCCGATCCAGATTGCCGACCAGATCGGCCAGGAATCCCCGATCCACCGGCGAGCGGCAGGCCAGCGACGCGAACAGATCCTCGCCCAGCGTCACCAGGACCACGCCCTTGTGCTGCGGTTCCGGTTTCGCGAAATAGGCGATGGTCACGTCGCGGAAGCTCTCGTCGGCCGAGCGCAACGGCGGCACCAGCCGCGTCAGGCCCAGCGCCGCCGCCGACACGCCGGCCACCACGGCCAGCACCAGCCAGGGCGTGGTCAACGTCCGTCTCTCATGGATCGGTCCTCAATCCACGCGCAGGATGACCTGGGCCATGACCAGATCGGTCTGCCGCAGGGAATTCAACGTCTGCTCCAGCCGCGCCGCCGCCTCGTCGCTCAGCGGGCGGAAGGCGTCGCGCCGCCCCGGCAGGTCGTTGCCGAGGTCGCGTCCGGCCGCGAAGCAGCGCACTTCCTGATCCCCAGTCGGTTCGCCCGCGCGCAGCGGCATGGGCATGCGGTCGCCCGGCATCGATAGGGTCCGGTGCCCCTCCACCAGCGAACTGGCCGAGGGCCCCGACGGGAAGATCGGCGTCAGCTGGCCGCGCACGTTGCGCAGGTAGCAATAGACGTGCGCGTCCCGGTTGGTCTGAAGCACCAGCGTCACCGGATCGCCGACCTTGTACGTCGGGTACAGCCCGCGATCGGTGGACAGGTACAGGTTCAGCGGCGCCATGGCATCGCGCACCGGGGTCAGCAGGGCCGCAGCCTGCGCGGCGCAGCCGGCCCCCGCCAGCCGGACGGCCAGGGCCGCGCCCTCGCCGCCGCCCTCCACCACGCGCAGGCGCAAGGTGTGGCGTGGCTTGCCGTCCGCCCCGGCAACGGACAGCTCCGCGCCGTCCTTGACCGAAAGCTCCTTGGGCCAGGGCACGGAGGACGCCTTTTCCCAGCTGACCTTGGCGGCCGTCCCGCGCGCGGTGTCGCGCAGGGTCGCCGGGACCAGCGC
>JAEZID010000093.1 GCA_023416195.1 Pseudomonadota bacterium
TCCGCCGCCGTTTCGGTGTCCCACAGCTTGACCGCGAACAGCACCACGTCCACCGGCCCGATCCCGGCCGGGTCGTCGGTCACCGGGTCATCGGTCAGGCGCAGATTGCCGGCCGGACTTTCGATGAACAGCCCTTGCTGGCGGATGGCCTCCAGATGCCGGCCCCGCGCCAGGAACAGAACCTCGGCCTTGTCTCCGGACGCCGCCGCGATGCGGGCGCCGAAATAGCCGCCGACCGCGCCGGCACCGATCACCGCGATGCGCATGCGTTTCGTCCTCCCTTATGGTTGCCGGGTCGGCGCGCTCCGTTCGGCTGGGCGCGCCTTCGTCGTCCCGTGGCGTTGAAACACAGTGTGGCGCGGAGCGGCCGTTGCGGCAATAGGCCGCATATGGTGCGCCTGCGAACGGAAAGGCCCGTTACAGCATTCATATGTGCTTCATTCCGTTGATCTTTTGCGGCCACGGCTCCGGTTGTTTGCACCGATAGTTTTGTTGCGCTGCGGCAATCCATGATGACAGGCGGGAAACGGTTCGGACAAATTCCCGCAATCTTTTGATAATAGTGTCTCCAACAGAGCACCCCCTTTGCGCCGCGAGGGGCGGTGCCAAGAACAACGGGATGAGCCCGGCCTTTGCCGCCGGGGCATCAGCTTTGGGGGACTCTCTATGCGCACGTTCATCCGCACCCTGTTCGCCGGCCTGCTGGTCGTCGGTCTCGCCGGAGCCGCCGCCCCGTCCTTCGCTCAGGACAAGAAGCCGACCCAGGACGAGGCGAAGACCATCACGCTGAAGGCCGCCGACCTGATCGCGGCCAAGGGGCTCGACGACGCGGCGAAGGTCTTCAATGCCGACGGCGAGTTCAAGCAGGGTGAGATTTACGTCAACGTCGTCGATTTCGCCGGTGTCTGGAAGGTCTACCCGCCGCGCCCGACCGGCGTCGGCCAGAGCGTCATCAACGTCAAGGATCCGGACGGCAAGTTCATCGTCCAGGACATCCTAGCCGTGGCCAAGGACAAGGGCGAGGGCTGGGTCGAGTACCGCTGGCTGAACCCCGCCAGCAACAAGATCGAGCCGAAGGTCTCCTACGTGAAGCGCGTGCCGGGCCAGGAGCTGGTCGCCTACGTCGGCATCTACAAGTAGGCGGCATTTCCGGTTCGGTCCGGACGAAGGGGGACGGTGATGAGCGGTGGGATCTTCGCGCGCCTGACGGGCGCGTCCGTGGCGGCGCGCGTCTTCGTGGCGCCGCTGATGGGCATCGTCCTGACGGTCGGCGCCCTGTGGCTGGCCGACCGCCAGTCGGAACAGGCCATCGCCTCGGTGGACCGCATCCACGAGTCGGCGGGCGACCGGCGCGAGCAGATCGACCGGCTGGCCGCCACCGCCTACCTCATCCACTCCGACGTGTCGCGCCATCTGGCGCTGGCCGGCTCGGGCATCGAGGACGCCAAGCTCCAGGCGATGCGCGACGCCATCGCCGCCAACCTCGGCCGGGCGCGCAAGGCCATCGCCATCTTGCGCGACCTGCCGCTGACCGACGCCGAGCGGGAGATGCTGGCCGACATCGCGAAGCGCGTGGACGCCTACGCCAAGGCGGTGGACGAGATGAACCAGATGGCGGCCATCGACCGCCTGATCGGCATCCCGATGATGGCCCATGTGGACGACCAGTTCAAAGGGCTGACCGACCGGATCATCGCCGCGCAGGAGGCCATCGCGCGCTCGACGGACCAAGCCACCCAGGCGACCCGCGACGCGGCGGCGTCGGCGCGCCTGAACTTCGCGCTGGTCATGGCGGCGCTGCTGGCCGGCATGATGGTGGCGGGGCTGGTGCTGGCCCGGTCGATCACGCGCCCCCTGCAACGCCTGTCGCACGCCACGACCGAACTGGCCGATGGCCGCCTCGGCACCGAAATCCACGGCACCTGGATGAAGAACGAGATCGGCGCCATGGCGCGCGCCCTCCAGGTCTTCCAGAACAACGCCCGCGAGGTCGAGCGCCTGAAGGTCGAGCAGGAACGCCAGAAGGCCGAAGCCGAGGCGGAGAAGCACCGTGCCATCCACGAGCTGGCCGATCTGTTCGAGGCCCGCATCAGCGAGGTCGTGCAGCAGGTGGGGGCCGGCGCCCATCAGGTGCGCACCAACGCCGCCGGGATGCTCCAGCGCGCCAACGCCACCAACGAGCAGGCCAGCGCCGTCGCCTCCGCCAGCCAGCAGGCGGGGATGAGCGTGCAGACCGCCGCCGCCGCGACCGACGAGATGTCGGCCAGCATCGCGGAGATCGGGGGGCAGGTCCGCCGCTCCTTCGACATGGTACGGGGGGCCGTGCAGGCGGTGGAGCAGACCAACGGCCAGGTCGTCGGCCTGTCGGAGGCCGCCGGCCGCATCGGCGAGATCGTCGGGCTGATCAATTCCATCGCCGCCCAGACCAACCTGCTGGCCCTGAACGCGACCATCGAGGCGGCCCGCGCGGGCGAGGCGGGCAAGGGCTTCGCCGTCGTGGCGTCGGAGGTCAAGAACCTCGCCAACCAGACGGCCAAGGCGACGGAGGACATCTCCGCCCAGATCGCCGCCATGCAGCAGGTGACCAACGCCGCCGTCGCGGCCATCAAGGGGGTGGGGGACACGGTGGTGTCCATCGACGAGATCGTCGGGACCATCTCCGCCTCCATGGAGCAGCAGGCCGCCGCGACTCACGAGATCGCGCGCAACGTGCAGGAGGCCGCCGCCGGGACCAGCGAGGTGTCGCACAACATCGCCGGCGTGTCCCACACCGCCGGCGAGACCGGCACCGCGGCGGGCGAGGTGCTGCACGCGGCCGAATTGCTTGACGGTCAGGCCGTTGCCCTCAACAATGAGGTGAAGCAGTTCATTGGCCGGCTGCGGCGGGGGTAAGTCCCGGCCGCAGCCGGCTTCCGACACGCGGAGTCACGGCCACGGGCACCGTCGAGCAGGACGTCGAGCAGGACAGGCCAGCACCGGCGTCCGTACACACTCCCACGGCCCGCATAGCCACGGCCCGCATCGCCGGGCTGCTGTCCTTTGCGCTGGCCGTCGTCGCCTTCCTGTTCCTGACCGGGGCGGGGGCCGCGCTGTATCAGGCCTGGAACGGTTTGCCGCCGGGTCGCGACGGCGTGCCGCCCGACTGGACCGACGCCTTCCGCGCGCTCGCCTTTCCGATCTTCATGACGGCGCTGGCCCTGGTTTCGGTGATCGGGGCGTTCCTCTTCGTGCAGCAGCAGTTGCTGGCCCCGCTGGGGCGGCTGACCGGCGTGATGGGACGACTGGCCTCCGGCGACCCGACGGTGGAGGTGCCGGACCTCGACCGTGACGACGAGGTGGGCGCCATGGCCCGCGCGGTCGATGTGTTCAAGCGCAACGCGCTGGCGCTCGACCGCGAATCCGCGAAGCGGGCGCGGCTGGAGGATCGGGTGCTGACGCTGTTCGGCGCCGTGGAGCACAGCCCCGTTCCGATCGTGATCACCGACGCCAAGGGGGTGATCGAATACGTGAACCCCCGCTTCTGCGCCAACAGCGGCTACACCCCGGACGAGGTCATCGGCGGCCGCCCTTCCATGTTCAAGAGCGGCCACACCCCGCCGGAGACCTACGCCGGCCTGTGGCGCACGATTCTGGCCGGCAAGGAATGGAAGGGCGAGTTCTACAATCGCCGGAAGAACGGCGAATGCTATTGGGAAAAGACCTCCATCGCGCCCATCACCGGGCCGGACGGCCGGATCCTCCATTTCGTCGCGGTCAAGGAGGATATCACCGAGGTCAAGGACGCGGAGCGGCGCGCCTGGATGCGCGCGCATTACGACCCGCTGACCGAACTGCCCAACCGCGTGCTGTTCGAGGACCGGCTGAATCAGGCCATGGCCCGCTCCATCCGCT